>CALVKX010000028.1 GCA_944333375.1 uncultured Eubacteriales bacterium | reverse complement strand
CCATCGCGGCGGCTTTCAGCCAGGTGATGGGCTCCCCCAGCAGGAGCCAGGCCAAAAGCATCGTCAGCACCGTGGAGCTCTTGTCCACGGGCGTGACCTGATTGACCGTTCCCAGCTTGAGCGCGTGGAAATAGCACAGCCAGGAGGCGCCCGTGCACAGGCCCGAGAGCGCCAGAAACAGATATGTCCTGCCGTCCAGCTGCGCAAGGTAGCCCTCCAGCCCCTGCGCCAGCACCAGCAGCCAGGAAAACGCCAGCACCAGCGTGGTTCGGATGGCCGTGGCCACGGTTGAATCCGTGTCCCGCACGCCCAGCTTGCTCAGAATCGCCGTCATGCCCGCAAAGAGGGCCGACAGCAGTGCCATGAGGATCCACATGCCCGATCGCTCCTTTGTCCGGCAGGGAGCGGCCGCCCCGCTGTCGAATTCTGTCGTGATTCTTTCTCTATCAAAGGAGAGTGTCCTATGAAACCGGCCATTCTTGCCCAGCGGCTCCGCCCTGTTCTTCCCCATCTGATCTGTCCTCAGTGCGGGGCGGCGTTTGCGCTGACGGACCAGAGCCTGATCTGCCAAAATGGCCATTGCTTCGATCTCAGCCGCCGGGGATACGTAAACCTCGCCCCCTCTCACCGCCAGAGCGCGGAAAAATACGATGCGGCGCTCTTTGAAAGCCGCGGCCGCATCCTGGCGGACGGGTTCTACGCGCCCGTGCTCGAGGCGGTGTGCGGCCTGCTGGAAAAACGCTTCGGCGAAGCGCCCTTTTTGCTGGTGGACGCCGGCTGCGGCGAAGGGTACTATGCCCGCGCCGCGGCCCGCCGCTTCCCCGCAGCCGGGGTCATCGGCCTCGATCTCAGCCGCGACGCCGTGGCCCTCGCCGCCCGCGGGCCGGAGCCCGTGCGCTGGTTCGTGGCCGATCTCAAGCACCTGCCCGTGCGCGACGGCGCAGCCGGCGCCGTGCTCGACATCCTCTCCCCCGCCGATTACGGGGAGTTCCGCCGCATCCTCGCGCCGGACGGGGTGCTGATGAAGGCCGTCCCAGGGCCGGACTACCTCCGCGAGATCCGCGCGGCCGTCCACCCCTACCTGCGCAGCGCCGCCTATGACAACGCCGCGGTGCTCTCCCACCTGCGCCAGCATGCGCAGATTCTCTCCGAAACGCCCGTCCACGCCGTCCTGCCCCTCACCGCCGCGCAGTCGCGGGACTTTCTGCGCATGACGCCCATGACGTTCTCCGTGCCCCCGGAGGCGCTGGAGGCCGTTCATTTGGACCACATCACCATCGACATGCGCGTCCTTTGCTGCCGGATGTCCTGACGGCACGAAAAAAGCCTCCAAAGAGAGGCTTTTTTTTTGCAGCGCCGGGCTTACTTCTTGAAGAAGCCCTCGCCCTCGAGCATGGACTTGTATTTATTGACCAGCGCCAGGAAGCCGTCCTTGTACTCCGCGGCGGCTTTGCGCATGGACTCCAGCTCCGTGCTCAGGGTCTCCCGCTCGCTCTGGGCGTCGTCCACGATCTGGCTGGCCTTTTTCTCGGCTTCCTTGACGATGGCGTCCGCCTTGGTCTTGGCGCTGTCCACGGCCTCGTCCGCCAGGCGCTGGGCGCTGAGGAGGATGCTCTCCAGCGTCTCGCTGGTCCTGGCAACCGCCGGCTCCGCCTTCGCCACGGGCTGCGGCGCGGGCTTGACGGACTCGCGGGCGGCCTCCGCCTCCGCGCGCGCCTTGCTCAGCTCGCTTTCCAGCTGGTCGATCCGCTCCTGCATGTTGGTCATCTCGTCGCAGATCTCATCCAAAAACTGGTCCACGTCATTGCGGTCATATCCGCCGCCCTTGAGTGCAAACTCTTTGTCGTAGATATCGTCGATCGTCAGTGCCATGGTCATTCTCCTTTCGTCGTCTCCGATTCAGTGCTTCCGGCCCGCGCCGTATCGTATCAGCCTTAATGGCAAACGGCCTTTTTTGGTAGGCGCCCCCACCTGTGCGACCACGAGGCGGCCGCATCCGCGCACGGAGATAGCGTCTCCTTCGCCCACGCGCGCGTCCGGGCGCAGAGAGGGCAGATGGCGCAGCTTGACATGGCCTGCGGCGATTTTCTCGCACGCCGCCGCCCGCGACATGCCAAAGCCGCCGGCGACCACCGCGTCCAGCCTGAGGCTGGAAACCGTGTCGCGCACCTCCGTGCCCTCGGGCGGCTCCAGCTCGGGCCAGGCTTCCAGCGCGCGGACCCTCAGGCGCACACGCCCGGCGGAGAGGAGCGATTGCGCCACATGCTCCGCCATGCGGGACTCCACAAACACATACGCCCGGTCCGCGAGCACCGCAATGTCGCCAATGCAGGAGCGGCTCAGGCCAAGGCCCAGAACGCTTCCCAGGATGTCGCGATGTCCCGGCGCGCTCTGGCCGGGCCAGGTCAGCTCCAGCGCCGTGATGGGAAACACCGCTTCCTCCTCCCCGTCGGGAAGGAAGCAAGCAACGCGGCGCTCGGCGTCCTCATAGCCGCCTTCGGCGAGCACCCCTACGCCCTGACGGCGGCCTGCGGCCTGCGCCGCTTCCAGCTCCGGCGGGCTGAGAAAGCCGCTGAAGCACGGCCTGTCCGTACGGCCCGCCCGCGACGCAAGCTCATCCAGCCTGCGCGATGCAAGCGCCATCTCCTCCTCGCGCATCACAGCACAAGGCGCCTGAGCAGGTTGATGATCCAAATGGCGATGTCAATGACCAGCCAGACCACCAGCGGCGAGAAATCCAGCGGCATCATCCTCAGCCTTGGGAAGAAGCGGTACAGCAGCTCCCGGAAGGGGCGCAGAACGGGCTCCACATAGGAAGCGGCCTTGTACATCAGCTCGCTGCGGGGCATGACGAAGCTCATGATGCAATAGATCAGCAGCAGCGTGCTGATAAGGCGCAACACCCAGACGATGATTCCAAGCAGCCCGGATATCATTGGTAAGGCTCCTCCTTACTGCATGGCGGCATAGCGGCCCGTGGCGCCGCCCACGGCCGCATAGGTACCCGTCGCCCCGCCGGCCATCATGCTGCCGAAGCTGACGGGCATGCGCTGGGTCCCCTGCGCCTGAAAGCGCGTGGTGGGCGAGCCGGAGGAAAAGCCCGACACGGGGCGCTGTGGCTCCTGCTCGGCGGGCTGCTGATAGCCGTAGCCCTCATAGGGCTGACGGGCGAAGCCCTGCGCCTCCGGGGCGGCGGTGAACTTCTGCATGGCGGGATCGAGGACCACGCGCACGGAGGGCGAGGAGATGAGGTAGATGCCGCGGGGCGAGATCTTGTTGAGCGCGCAGCCCAGCGTGTAGGCCGCGCCGCTGAGCATGTCCACGCAACGCTGCCGCTCGCTGTCGCTGGCGATGAACTCCATGTTCAAAAACACGGAGGCGTTGGTCTTGATGTAGGCGATGACGTCCTTGCACTCGTTGCGGCTGCGCAGGAGCACGATGTACTCCACATGGGCATAGACTGAGCCGTCGGCGCTGCGCTGCATGCCGGGGAAGGGAACGACGTTGCCCATCTGCTGGCCGTAGGCCGGCTGCTGGGCGCGCTGTTCATAGGCCGGCTGCTGCTGGGCATAGGCCGGCTGCTGATTGTAAGCGGGCTGCTGTTGGGCATAGGCCGCCTGCTGGGGATAGGCCTGCTGCGCGGGCGCCTGCTGAGGCGCCGCGGGCTGCTGCGCCTCGCGCTCCCGGTCATAGCGGCTGCGATAGGGCACGCGGCCGCCATACTCCCCCTCGCCATGTCCAAAGGGGTCCAGAGGCTGGCGGCGGGGCGCATCCTCGCCCTCCTGGGGCTCCTGAGCGATCTCCCGGTCCATGCCGCCATACGCCTGTTCGGCCTCGGACGAGCCATAATAGCTGCCCGGTCCCTCAGCCTCGCCGCGGATAAACCGCTCGCTCTTTTCCGTCAGCCAGTCTCCGATCCTGCGAAAGATTCCCAACTCAACGAACCCCCTATGCCGCGCGTCTCAGTCCCGGCGATACAACGCCGTGCCGATTCGCACCATCGTAGCGCCCTCGCGCGCTGCAATCTGATAATCGTTGGACATGCCCATGGACAGCTCCCGCATTTCCACGCCGTCCACGGCTTCGTCGCGGAGCCGCTCAAAGAGCGTCCGCATGCCGCGAAACAGCGACCTGAGCACATCGGGCGGCGCGTCCAGAGGCATGATGCTCATCAGCCCTTGGACGTGGATGTTGGGAAAATCCCGCATCTGCCTCAGGAAGCCCAGAACCTCCTCGACCGGCATGCCGCCCTTTTGCGGCTCCCGCGCGATGTTGACCTGCACCAGCGCGGGCAGCACGCGGCCATGCTCCGCCGCGCGCCGCTCGACCTCCTGCGCAAGCGCGAGGCGGTCCAGCGTATGCAGCATGCACACATGATCTATTATACCTTTGACTTTGTTGGTTTGCAACCGTCCAATCCAATGCAGGCGAAATTCCGGCGCGATTTTTGGCAGCTTGGGCAGCGCCACCTGCGCGCGGTTTTCGCCAATATCCAGAATATTCAAGGGTTTCAAGGCATTGATGACGGCGGGGCCAACGGTCTTGGTCACGGCCACAAGACGGGCCGGCGGAGAATTTTGGAAGCGATTTTTATCCAATTCTTCCAAAACCTTCGACACGTTGCGCCTGAGCACCTGCGCGTCCAATTCCTCCACAAGCCCGGCCGTGGCGTGCTTTTCAAGCGTTTGCTGCGATTCTTCGTACATTTTTCGTCACCAGCGCCTTTCGCTACTTAAACAACCGTACCGTCTGTCCCGCGGTGAGCAGCCCCGTCTGCACGGGCGTGATGTAGGCGTTGCCGCCTTCCTGGCGCAGCACCGTGACCGGCACGAAATTCTGGCTCGTCTCCGATACCACCACCACGCCTGTCGCGCCGTTTTGCGTATAGAGCGCACCCTCGGGCACGAGCAGGCAGTCCACATATTCGCCAAGCTGCGCCTGGCAGGTGCGCATATACAGGACGTCCCGCACATCCCCGATGACCGCCAGGCGCAGCAGCAGCTCTCCGCCCGAGCGGGTAAAGGAGAGCACCTGCGCATCCACGACGGTGTTGGTGAACTGCTCCAGCACCAGCTTGTAGGTGGTGCCTTCCACGGGATTCCAGTTGGTGTTGCGCACCAGCATGAGCACGGCGTAGTTGTTCTGCTTGACCAGCCGGTAGAGGTTGGTGCGCCCGCGCGCGGCGGTGGAGGTCTCCGGGCGCTCGCCGTTAATCATGGCGCGCACCTGGGACGGGGTGTACTTCTCGTACTCGCTGGGGGTCAGGGCGTATTCAAAGCCGTCGGTATAGAAGCTGACGATGCTCTCCTGGGTTGCGACGGTCTGGTTGATCCAGCTGTCGATGCGCCGCTGCTGGTTGGTTTCGTCGTCATAGAGGCGGTTGAGGCGCATGTCGCTGGAGGACTTGCTGCGGAAATAGCTCTGGCGCTGGTTGATGGCGGTTTCCAGGATCGTCTCCTGGTTGCCAAGGTTTCCCCGGGCGCCCTGCACGAGGCTTCGCACCTCCAGGCCGCGTTCGATGACCTCGCTCTCCAGGCGGATCATCTTCTGGTCGAAGCTCGTCTCGCTCTTGAGCAGCGTCTGCTGGTATTCCTTGATGGCGTCGCGGCAGTTCTGCAGCGCGGTCATCTCCTTGGTGCTGTAGCCGGTGGAGTAGACGTAGCAGATCACGTCGCCGCGGTAGACGACGCTTCCCTCCTGGGCCACATAGTCGATGTACTGCACGCCCTCCTCGTCATAGGCCGTCTCGTTGCGCACGATGAGCGCGTCGCCCGTGTAGGAATTGCCCAGCGAGCTCATCTCCACCACCGCCGTGCTCTGCGGCCGGGTGCCGACCATGTCCTTGAGGAAGTACCACGCTCCACCGCCGATCAACACCAGCGCCAGAACCACCTTCCACACCTGGCCCCCGCCGGAGGGCTTCTTCTTCCTGCGCTTTTTGCGCCTGTGGGGCAGCTCCTGCTGAGGCTGCTGCATGGTGGGCATGGCCGGAGCCTGCTGCATGTACGCCTCATACTGCATCTGCTGAAGCTGCTCAGGCGTAAGCATCTGCTGAAGCTGCTCGGGCGTATACATCTGCTGGAGCTGCTCCAAGGTGTAGGGCTGCTGCTCGTATCCATACCCCGGATAGGGCCACTGAGGCATGCCCTGCCAGCCCTGCCCGGGCTGTGGCTGAGGCGGCGCGCCGGACGGCTGCTGCCAGGAAGGGTCCTGAGGATAAGGGTTTTGCGGTTGGTTGGGATCCGATTGCACGGCGCTGCGCCTCCTTTCTTAAAAAACGTCACGCCTGACGCCTGCGCGCCGATGGCCCGCAGGCGGCTGAGCACGCGCCGCTCCAGGCGCGAAACCTGCATCTGTGAAATGCCCAATCGCTTTGCCGTCTCGCGCTGGCCCAGCCCGTCGCGGTAGCGCAGGGTGAGCAGCTCGCGTTCCACCTCGCCGACCTTGGAGAGCAGCCAACCGGCCAGCTCGTTTTTCTCCATCTCTTCAAAGCGCTCGTCCACACCGCCCAGAAGATCGGAAAGCTGCGTGTCGCCCTCCTCGCCCACGGGCATGTCCAAAGAGACCGTGTCGCTTTGCATGCGCAGCGACATCAGCGCCAGAAGCTCCTCGGGGCCAAGCCCCATGCGCTGTGCCAGCTCCTCCGCGGTCGGAGCGCGCAGGTGCTCGCGCTCGAAGCGCTCCCGCTCCCGGGTCATCTGGTAGAGGCGCTGGCGCGTGTCGCGCGGCATGCGCATCAGGCCGCTGCGGTCGCGCAGGTAGTTGCGCACATCCCCCGTGATGGTCGGCACGGCATAGGTCACAAAGCGGAAGCCCCGCGTGGGCTCGAAGCGCTCCAGCGCCTTGAGCAGCGCCAGGCCGGCCACCTGCTCCAGATCCTCCGTCTCCACCCCGCGCCCGGCGAACTTGCGCGCCACGGCCCGAGCCAGCGGCAGATAGGCTTCAAACAGCTCGTCCCGGATAGATGGGTCATGGCTGGCGGCATACCTCTCCAGAAGAGGGATCAAATGCTCGTCGTTCATGGCTTCCTCCGCTCCTAGACGGGCATCGAACACTCGATGCCGTAGACGCCGTCGCCATCCTGTTCCAGTTGGACCTCGGGCATGAGCGTCTCCAGCACGCCGCGCGTGATGTCCAGATCCAGCGAATCCCCCGCCTGCGTCCGATTGCGCTCCCGGGCGAGAAATCCCACATGCAGACGTCCGGCCTCCACGCGGGCGCTCACCTGGATTTGCTCGGGACGCCCGGCCTGGTTGAGCAGGCAGTCCACGCACTCACACGTCACGGTGCGCAGATCTCCCAGCAGCTCCATATCGAGCCCGGCCGACATCCCCAGTCCGCACAGCGTCATGCTGGCGACCAGCACATAGTCCTTCCGGGCGGGAATGATGAGCCGCACCTCGCGGGAAAGATCGATCTGATTCATCCGGCGCACCTCCATGTTCATGGCAACCTTTATTGTAACATATCCGTAATCATTTTGGCAAGAAGCAGGAAAAGCACGCCCAGCATCATTCCGCGCACGAACCGCCCGCCCCGTTTCAGCGTCAGGCGGCTGCCCGCGGCCGCCCCCAGCATGGCGCACAGGCCCGCGGGCAGGCCCAGCAGCCACAGCACGTCGCCGGTGAGAAAGAGGCTGGTGAGGGCCGCCAGATTGCTGCACAGGTTCGTTACCTTGGCCGTTGCGCTGGCCCGGACGTCCTCCATGCCGAAAATGTGAACAAAAAGTAAAATCAGAAATGTGCCCGTGCCCGGGCCGATCAGTCCGTCGTAGAATCCCACGCCGCAGCCGATGGCCAGCGCGAGCAGCATGGTGGCCTGGGGCGTCAGGGAGCGTGCGCCGGTGCCTGGGCCCCGCCCGCGCAGGGTGAAGATGGCCGCCACAGGGATGCAGCACATCACCAGCACGCGCTCGGTCTGGTCCGGGATCTGCTTCATCAGCAGCACGCCCAGCGCGCTGGCCAGAGCCGCCGCGATCCCGGAATACAGGCCGATACGCCCCTCTATTTTCCCCGATCTTCCATATTGATACACCGCCAGCGTGGTCCCCATGGTCGCCGAGAGCTTGTTGGTGCCCGCGGCGGTGCTCGCGGGGAGCCCGGCGAGGTAATAGGCGGGCAGCGAGATCAGCCCTCCGCCCCCGGCCACGGCATCCACAAAGCCCGCCAGCAGCGCCAGCGGGCATACGACGAGGAACATATGGGCAGTCAGGGGCACCTTTGTCAAGCCTCCTTGCGTGAGGGAAGGTAGATCAGCGCCAGCGCGCAGGGGATGCACACGGCCATCGAGCATTGGAAGAAGCGGGCGTCATCCCCGCACAGTAGCAGCATCGTGCCCAGGTCGTACACAAGCGCCGGCAGCACCGGCAAAAGCGCGTCCGTGCCCCTTCGGTACAGCGCCCAAAGCGCCACGAGCAGCATCAAAAGAAGCTGCACGCCGATGTTTTCCGTCAGCCACCTCACCGGCGCCCATTCCAGCGGCGCGTCGATCACCGCCAGCGCCGCCTGGCCCAGCCCGTTGAGCGTGGCCCGGCCATAGCGCGCCTCTGGCAGGTCGCCGGAATTTCGCACCGTCTCATAGCCCCGCCCCTGGCCGGTCACGTCCCACACCAGCCCGGTCACGCCGTTGACCGCCTCAAAGGCGACGCGCGGCGAGGCCAGCGCGGCCCGCGCGGCCATGGAGAGGATCTCCCCCGGGGAACGCCGCGCGATCAGCTCGCGGTCATAGGTGAATTTGATGCTGTTGTAGCTGTGAAGCCGGTAGGTGTCCCGCCACGCCTTGCCCGGGGCCAGCTCCGAGAGGAAGGCCGCCGTCTCCGCGTCCAGCGCCTCGGGGTCCTGGCTTCGGATGTCCCACAGGACGGTCATGGGCACGCCCACGCTCTCCTCCGTCGTATTGTCGGGATAGACCACGTCCAGCGCGCCGTACAGCGGCCCGCGCACCAGCAGCACGGCCAGCGCCGCCGCGGCCGCCGCCAGCGCCGCCCCCCTGCGCCCCGCCGGAAAGCAGGCCAGCGCGCATAAAAGCAGGGGCAGCGTCCATAGAATGGCATTGTGGCGCACAAGCGTCACCGCCGCCAGGGTCAGGCCGAAGGCGGCGGCGTTGCGGGGGCGCGCCAGCCACGCGCCCCGGGTATGAAGCATGTTGACGGCCTGGGCCGTGAGCACCAGCACACCCGCGGTCATGGCGCTGTCCTTGCCCAGATACATCAGGGTGTTTCGGACCGGGAGCGACGCGCACACCAGCGCGTGGGCGCCCAGCGCGAGCCAGGCGGGCACGCCCCGCCGGTGAAGGGTCGCCGTCAAATAGGACATGGCCAGCGAGAACGCGGCGATCTGCGCGCCTACCGCGAAGGGGTAGCTGTCGCACACGCGCGTCGCCAGCCAGATCAGAAGCGTATGAAAGACGGGATGCCAGTTGTTGAACTCGCCGCAATGGGCCTGCCGCCACTGGTTGGAGGCGTCATAGCTGACCCCGCCGGGCCAGCAGGCCGCAAGCGCGCAGCCGAAGATGACCGCGCACAGGGCCAGGGCCGCCCAGAACACCCATGCGCGGGAGCGTTCGCACGGCGCCGGGGAGCGCGGGGAAAGGCGGGCGCAGGCGGCGGTCAGCAGCCAGTACAGCCCGGCGCTGAGCAGCGAAAACGCGCACAGCGCCGCCAGCGTTTTGGGCGCGCTGGTGAGAAAGCCGCTCTGGCTGAGGTAGGTAACATAGGCGATGTATACGGACAGACAGGCCGTGCAGGCGCGGAACCACACGCGGTGCGCGCGAGACTGCCAGGCGCTGCCCTTGGCGTGTTGTTTCATGCAGCCATCCTTTCCATCCTCTGCGGGACGCGCTCAGCAGGTCTGCCCGTCTTTGACAAACTCATGATAGATCGCGCGGATGGCGGGCTGAAAGTCGGCGCTGTCCACGCCCACGAGGATGCTCAGCTCGCTGCTGCCCTGGTCGATCATGCGCACGTTGACATGCTCGCGGCTCAGCGCCGAAAACAGCCTCGCGGCGGTGCCGGGGTTGTGGATCATGCCGCGGCCCACGGTGGCGATGATGCCCATGTTGTCATGGATCGTCAAGGTGTCGGGCTCGGTGAGCTCCATGATGCGGTTGACCACCCGCTCCCGCACCGGTTCGAGCTCCGCGGTGGAGAGCACCACGCACATGGTGTCGATGCCCGTGGGCAGGTGCTCGAAGGAAAGCCCGTTTTCCTCCACCGCCTGCAGCACGCGCCGGCCGAAGCCGTGCTCGCTGTTCATCATGGCCTTCTCCACGGAGATGACGCTGAAGCCAAGCTTGCCCGCGATGCCGGTGATGACGAAGGGATTCTTCTCCTCCACCGGGCCATGGGTAATGAGCGTCCCGCGCTCAAAGGGGGCGTTGGTATTGCGGATATTGGTGGGGATGCCCGCGCGGTGCACGGGAAAGACGCTGTCCTCGTGCAGCACGGTCGCGCCCATGTAGGACAGCTCGCGCAGCTCGCGGTAGGTGACGCTGCGAATGGCCCGGGCGCCGGGAACGACGTGCGGGTCGGCCATGAGGAAGCCGCTCACGTCGGTCCAGTTCTCGTACATGTCGGCATAGGCGGCGCGGGCGACAATGGCGCCGGAAACGTCGCTGCCGCCGCGGGAGAAGGTATGGATGCGTCCGTCCGCCCCGCTGCCGTAGAAGCCGGGGATCACGGCCCGCTCCGTCCTGGAGAGCAGCTCTGCCAGCGTGGTGTTGGTCCGCTCGCTGTCAAAGGTCCCGTCCGCGGAAAAGAAGATGAAGTCCTTGGGGTCCAGAAAGCAAAAGCCCAGATAGTCCGCAAGCAGCAGGCCGTTTAAGTACTCCCCGCGGCTGGCGCAGAAATCCTCGCTGGCCCCGGAGCGAATCTCACGCTCGATCTCGTCCAGATGCGCCTTTATGTCCACCGCCAGCCCCAGCTCCGAGGCGATGGACATAAAGCGCTCCCGCACGGGCGCGAAGGCCGGCGAAAAATCCTTTCCCTCCCGGTGGAGATGATACGTGCGGTACAAGAGATCGGTCACCTTTTCATCGCCGTCAAAGCGCCTTCCGGGGGCGCTGGGCACCACATAGCAGCGGCGCGCGTCCATTTCGATGATCTGCCTGACCTTCTGAAACTGGCCCGCATCCGAAAGCGAGCTGCCGCCGAATTTGGCCACGATCTTTCCCATGGTCGATGTTCCCTCCCGGCCGTTAGGAGGCTCAAAGTCCTCACAAAGATATATTCTATCCGAAAGCGGGTATCAAAGTCAATCCCTGTCCACGCTCCCGGCGCATGACAAAAAACCATCCCTGACCCGCGGGTCCGGGATGGTTCACGATATGCCGGTTTTCTGCGCGCCGTGTCATGCGCGGCCGAGGTATTCGTCCCTGAGGACGCTGAGCATGGCCACGTCGCAGAAGCGTCCGTCGCTGTAAAAGGCGTGGCGCCTGACGCCCTCGAGCGTAAAGCCGGCCTTTTCGTAGCAGCGGCGGGCGGCGAGGTTTTGCGTGTGCACCTCCAGCTCCAGGCGCTCCAGGCCCAGCGTCTGGAACGCGAACGCCTGCATCAGCCCCAGCGCCTCCGTGCCCAGGCCCTGGCCGCGGTCGGTCTCGCCGGCGATGACCATGCCCAGCTCCCCGCAGCGCAGCCGCCAGTCCACCCGGAACATGTCGAGCTGGCCGAGGTAGCGTTCATCCTCGCGGGAGGCGATGACAAAATTGTAGGCGTCGTGCCCTGTCCTGAGCATCCGGGCGAGGAATTCCTCGCTGTCGGCCAGGCTCTGGGCGGGCCAGAAGCGCGTGGAGAGGTAGCGGGTGGTCTGCGCGTCGTTGACCCATTTGCGGATGTCACCGATGTCCTCGGCCCTGTATTCGCGCAGCATCACGCGCTCTCCCAAAAGCCTCGGCATCGCTTACTCCTCTTCGTCCCCGTCCAGGTCCACCGCTTCCATCTCCAGCGCGGCGGCCTCGTCCTCCTCCTCCATGGCGGCCATGCACTTGTCAAAGACGGCGTTGAACTCCGCCTCGTCCTCGATGGTGGCGTAGACGTCCTCGTCGCTGGCCTCGTCGCGGATGATCTTGAGGATGATGGCCTCGCCCTCCTTGCAGTCGTCGGTGTCCTCGGTGGCCTCCAGCACCACGTAATAGCTGCCCTCATGCTCGATGGTCATGAGGTGCTCGAAGTTGACGTCCTTTCCGTTCTCGTCCTGAAGCTGGACCAGGTTTTCGTTGTCCTGCATGCTCATTCCTCTTTCCGCCGGCCCTCGGAGGCCAGCCATTGTTCCAGTATGACCGTGGCGGCCAGCTTATCCACGTGCTGCCTGCGCTCCCGGCGCTGCACGCCCGAATCGATGAGCACGGCCTCGGCCGTGACGGTGGTCAGCCGTTCGTCCTGATAGCGGACCGAAAGGCCCGCCTTTTCCAGCACGTTTCCAAAATCCATGACCTTTTGCGCCTGCGGCCCGACGCTGCCGTCCATATTGAGCGGCAGGCCCAGCAGCACCTCGCGGCACGCGAAGCGCTCGCACAGCGCCGCCACGTAGCGGCTGTCCGGGCCGTAGCCCACGCGGCGGTAGACCTCCAGCGGCTGGGCGATGGTGCCGGTGGGGTCGCTCACGGCCACGCCGATGCGCACATCGCCCACGTCCAGCGCGACGATCCTGCCCGCCATCTCAGCCGTCCAACCCCTGAAGATAGACCCGGACCAGCTCCTCCATGATCTCGTCGCGCTCCAGGCGGCAGATCATGCTGCGGGCCTGGCCGTAGCTGGTGATATAGGTGGGGTCGCCGGAGATCAGGTAGCCCACCAGCTGGGTGACGGGATCATAGCCCTTGGCCTGCAGGGCGCGGTATACATGCGAAAGGATGGTGCTGGCGTCGTTTCCCCCCTCCACCACGGGCGAGAACTTCGTCGTTCCATTCATTTCGTTCATAAGCCAATTCCTCCCCTAACATAGAGGTGATACAGAAATCATTATACACCAACTTCCCGCCTTTGCAAAGCGTTTGCTGTGTTTTTTACTGTCCTTCTTGCCTGCGGTGAAGGCCCACGACCCTCAGCGCCGCGCGCGCACACAGCAAAAGCGGCACCGACAGCAATATGCCGCCCACGCCGCCCGCCGCGCCGCCGAGCATCACGCACAGCACCACCGCCACGGGATGCAGCCGGGTAGCGTCGCTCATGAGCTGAGGCGAGAGCATGCCGCCCTCGAGCTGCTGCACCACGATCACCACGCCCAGCGCCCACAGCGTGCGCGCCAGCCCGCCCGGCAGGGAGAACAGCGCCACCAGCACCCCGCCCAGAAACGGCCCCACATAGGGGATCAGCTCCAGCACGCCCATGGCCGCGCCGAGCAGGAGCCACGCCGGGACCCCGCAAAAAAGAAGCCCCACGGCCGTCAGCGCGCCCACGACCGCCGACACCATGAGCTGCCCGCGCAGATAGCCCGCCGTCTCGCGGCGCATCTCGCGCAGAATCTGCACCGTCACCTCCCGTTTCTCCACCGGGACCAAAGACAGCAGCCATTGGGCGATGCGCCTGCGATCGCGCAGAAAATAAAACCCGAACAGGGGCGCCAGCATCCACTTGCCCACGCTCCCCGCCACATTACCCACCCAGGCCATCGCGGCCGGCGCGGCCGCGCTCAGCGCCTCCTGGCCGCGGGTGAGGATCGTCCCTTCGTCCAGCGCAACCCCGTTTTGCGAAAGCCAGCGCTGCGCCTGACCCACGAGCGCCTCCGCCGAGGCCATCAGCGACGGCAGCATGGACAGGAGCTGCCGGCCCTGGGAGATCAGCGCCGGGGCCAGAAGGAAAACGGCCGAAAGCGCAAGCGCGCTCAGGCCCGTCATGGAAAGCGAGGCGGCCAGGCCGGGCGAGAGCCGCTTTTCCAGCCGCTTCATCACCGGCAGCGCCGCCAGCGCCACCAGCATCCCCAGAAAAAGCTGAATCGCCGCCTGCCAGATCAGCTCCCGCGCCCAGTAGATCACGCCCAGCGCCGCCGCCGCCCACAGCAGGCGCGCATAGGGCACGCCCGCGATTTTCTGCTGCATGACGCCGCTCCCTTCCGCAAAGCCTATGCGGGCGGCGCCCGTTTCACGTGACGCCGCCCGGAAAGGCTTACCACATCTTGGCCATTCGAACCAGCTTGTCCATCTGCTTTTGCGCCTGCTTCTTAAGCTTCTGGTTGCCGGGCATCAGCATCGCGCCC
>CALVKX010000027.1 GCA_944333375.1 uncultured Eubacteriales bacterium | reverse complement strand
CGCATCTCGGTGGGGTTGTGGCCGTAGTCGTGGTAGAGCTTGACGCCCTCCACCTCGCCGGTCAGCTCAAAGCGGCGGTGCGCCCCCTTGAACTCGTTCATGGCGTGGCAGGCCATGGCCATGTCCGCGCCCTGGCTGTGGGCGCAGGCGAGGGCGGCCAGGGCGTTGCAGACCTGGAACTCGCCGGGCACCTCAAGGGTGATGTGCCCCAGGGACTCGCCGCGGAAGCACAGGTCGAAGCTGGCGTGGCCGAATTCGTCATAGATCAGGCGGCCCGGCGTGTAGTCGCACCCCGCTCCCAGGCCGAAGGTGAGCCGACGGACGGACAGCGCCGAAAAGAGGCGCCGGATGCGCGGATCATCGCCGTTTCCGATGGCCGTGCCATGCGGGGGCAGAAGGGCGAGAAACTTGCCGAAGGTTTCCTCGATGTGGTCGATGTCGCGGTAGAAGTCCAGATGATCGGCGTCGATGTTGAGGACCACGGCCACGGTGGGGCGCAGGTGGAGAAAGCTGGCGTTGAACTCGCACGCCTCGGCCACAAACATGCCGCTCCTTCCGATGCGGGTGCTGCCGCCGATGAAGTCCAGGGAGCCGCCGATGTGGATGGAGGGGTCCATGCCACATTCCATGAGCACCTGGGAGAGCATGGAGGTGGTGGTGGTCTTTCCGTGCGCGCCGCACACGCCGATGGCGGTGTCAAAGCCCTCCATCAGCTGGCCCAGCAGCGTGGCGCGCTCGATGGAAGGCAGGCCCAGCCGCTCCATCTCCACGCGTTCGGGATTGTCGGGCAAAATGGCGATGGTATAGACCACCAGGTCCGCGCCGTGCACGTTGCGCGCGTCGTGCCCGATGATGACGGGAATGTGCAGATCGTCCCGCAGGTGGCGGGTTGTGTAGGTTTCCAGATTGTCCGAGCCGGACACGACATAGCCTTTTTCCAAAAGCATCTGCGCAAGCCCGCTCATGCTGGAGCCGCCGATGCCGATCATGTGGATGCGCTTGCCCTGATAATCCCGGATATGGGGTACGGTCATCCTTCTCACCCGTTTCCTCCGGCGCGCCCATGAAAAAACGCGCCCACAAAATAAACCAACGATATTATACGCTGGAAAAGACCGAATAATCAATAGGCAGGGCGGTCAATCGCCGGCCGCCGTGCGGGTGAAGAGGGAAAGCGCCTCCTGCGCGCAGCGCCGGTTGGAGGCGAGCACAGCGACCGGGCTTGCGAACTGCGCCTTTTCAAACGGCGGGGTTCGGAATACGCCGCCCGCCTCCTCCACGAGAAGCGCTCCCGCGGCGAAGTCCCAGGGCGAGAGGACCCATTCAAAGAACACGTCCTGACGGCCGCAGGCGACCTCGGCCAGGTCCAGCGCGGCCGAGCCGGTCCGGCGGATGTCGGCGGCGCTTTGCAGGAAGCGAAGCGCCGTGTCCATGCTGGCCTGCGCCAAAGAGGCGTTGTAGGGCGAGGTGCCAAAGCCGACCAGCGCGTCTTGTAGCGGCACGTCGGACACGTGCATGGGCTGGCCGTTTAAAAACGCGCCGCCGCCCCGGGAGGCGGTGAACGCTTCGTCGCGGAAGGGCTGATAGACGCAGGCGGCCACGGGCAGCGCGTCCCTGAGAAGCGCGATGGAGATCGCCGAGTAGTCGCGGCCGCGCATGAAGTTGGTGGTGCCGTCGATGGGATCGACGATCCAGGTGGGCCGCTCGTCGAGGGTGCGATTTTCCTTCTCCTCGCCGATGAACACCGACTCCGGCAGGAGCGCGGACAGGGCCGCCTCCAGCCGGCGTTGGACCGCAAGATCGACGTTGGTCACAAAGTTGGCGTGGCCCTCCTTGCGGTGCGTGTCCACATGCGCAGGATGGAGGAGCAGCTCCGCGGCCCCGCGGGCGACGGAGACGATCTGGGGGAGCAAAGACGCGGCGTTCCATTCACCCATGGCTCAGCCCTCCCTGAGCACGTCGGCGTAGAAGGCGTCCATCTCCTCGCGGGTGGGGAAGACGGCGACGTACATCTGGTTGCCCATGGCGCCGGAGAGCGCGTCGGGGATGCGCTCGACCATGCGAAGCTGCGCGGCGTAGCGGCGAAGCAGCTCGTCGTGGGAGAGGACGAAGCGCTTGCCGTCGCGCCGGCCGGCGAAGGCGCAGAAGTAGTGCTGGCCCGAAGGCAGGGTGGAACGGTCAAAGGCGATCATGTCGGCCCAGATTTTGTAGACGTCGGTGCTGTTGGCGTAGTTCATCATGTCGGGGGAGAAGCCGCCGCAGGGGCGCATGTTGACCTCCAGGGCCACCACGTCGCCCTTTTTGCCCATGCCCGGTTGATCCTGGGTGAGCCGGAAGAATTCAAAGTGCACAAACCGGCTTTTGACCCCGAAGCTCTTGACCGTGGCACGGCCCGCGGCCCGCACGTCGTCGGCCAGGTCGCGCACGATGTAGTAGATGGAGTTGTCGTTCTCGTTGACGATGTCCATGATGGAGTAGGGCGTCACGTTGCCGGTCTCAAACATGGGCTCGCCGTGGGAATCGATGATGGCGTCATAGCTGTTGACCTCGGCAAAGATGAACTCCTCCATGATGTAGCTCACCCCGGGCTCGCGCTGCGTGTCCAGGAACCAGCGCAGGCCGCCGTCATCGGTGAGCTTGAAGGTGTGCGACGCGCCCACGCCGTTATCCGGCTTGACCACGACGGGATAGCCGACCTCCCCGATAAAGGCGCGGCAGCCGTCGAAGTCATCCACCATGTGGTAGCGGGCCACGGGGATGCCGGCCTTTTGATAGTATTCCTTCATGTGGGATTTGTACTTGATGCGGCTCATGTCCCCGGACTGGAAGCCGCTTTCGATATGGAAGTCCGTGCGCAGCCGCGCGTCGCGCTCCAGCCAGTATTCGTTGTTGCTCTCCAGCCAGTCGATGCGGCCGTAGCGGAAGATGAAAAACGCGACGGCGCGGTAGACCTCGTCGTAGTTTTCCAGGCTGGTAACCTTGTAGTACTCGCTGAGGCTGTCCTTGAGCTGAGGCGAAAGCTCGTCGTAGGGCTGGTCGCCGATGCCCAGCACGTTCAGGCCGTTGCGCCTGAGCTCGCGGCAGAACTGCCAGTAGTTGGTGGGAAAGTTGGGAGAGAGAAAGATGAAGTTCTTCATGCTCAGATCGGCTCCTTTCTAGCGTTGCGGCGTGAGCGCCTCAGTCCAGCAGGAAGGGCGCGAAATAGGCCACCTGCTTGTACCACCAGTCCCAGTCGTGGGCGCAGTCATAGCCCCATACGTCCACCCAGGCGTGGATGCCCTTGCGCACGAAGATGTCGCGCAGGCGCAGGGTGGTTTCCGGGATCTCCCACGGCCCCTGTCCCACGCACAGGATGCCGCGGTTGTGGTTGTAGCGCTGGATGTAGGGATGGTCCGCCGGCATGCCCTCCAGATAGTCCACGGGCGAGTTGCGGTAGACCTCCTCGTCCATGTAGCCGTCAAAGCCATAGGAGGCGGTATAGATGCCGCTAAGGGCCAACAGCCCGTCAAAGAGGTCGGGAAAGCGGAAGAACAGATTGGCCGCGTGCAGCGCGCCCAGGCTGCACCCGAAGGCGATGATGCCGGGGTAGCCCTCCCAGCCGTTGAGCCGGTTGGCTTCGCCGCGCATGAAGGGGACCAGCTCGCGGGTGATGAAGGCCATCCACTGCTCATGGCGGCGGATGCGCCAGTAGGGGTCGCCGCCCTTGTCGGACCAGGTTTCGGCGTCGAGGGTGTCGATGGAAAAGACCATCGCGCGTCCGCTTTCGATCCAGGGAGCCCAGGCGTCGGTCATGTGAAAGTTTTCAAAATCATAAAAGCGCCCGTCCTGGCAGGGGATGAAAAGAATCGGCCGGCCAGCGTGGCCGTAGCGCTTGACCTCCATGTCGCGCCCCAGAGAGGGGCTGTACTCCTTGTAGTAGGTCGTCTGCATTGGTATCTAACCTCTCTCAGGGCTGCTCGTAGAGCAGCGTATTGATAAAGAAGGGAATCTGCCGCGACCAGCTCGCCTCCGTGTGCTCGCCCCGGGGCACAATGCGGCTGGTCAGAAGCACGCGCTTGTCGATGAGCCGCTCGGTCACCGTGCCGAAGCAGCGCCGCATATGCCTGCGCGAGCGAAGCTCCCGGGCCCCGTAGTCCATGTAGACCACCGTGCCGGGCGAGATCTCGGCCTGCTCGATGAGCTGGCCCAGCCTTTTGGGCGCCACCCACAGGGACGGCGACAGCGCCGCCGCGCGCGAAAAGACCTGGTTGTAGCACAGCACCGCGTACAGGCTCATCAGCCCGCCCATGGAGCTGCCCGCGATAAAGGTATGCGCCCGCCCGGGGCGCGTGGGATAGCGCCGGTCGATGAGGGGCTTGAGATCGCGGGTGAACCACTCCATGGTCTCGCGGCCGCGGCCCGTCACGTGGCCCAGCTGCGGGTCCTCAAAGGTGAAGGGCGAGTATTCCGAGAGCCGCCCGTTGTCCGGGCTGTGGTTGCACTCCACCGCCACGATCATCAGCCGCGTTCCCGTTTCCTCCATGTATTCGCCCATGCCCCAGGAGGTGCCGTAGGTGGCGTCCTCGTCAAAAAAGACGTTGTGGCCGTCAAACATATACAGGACCGCAAACCGCTCCCGCGCCTGCACGTCCTCGGGCA
This sequence comes from uncultured Eubacteriales bacterium, assembly GCA_944333375.1. The sequence continues at coordinate 9,844 of CALVKX010000027.1, read as the reverse complement.
GATAGACATAGACGTTTCGCGGCTCCACACCCGTATGGGCAGGGTACGGGATGCTCCATTTTTCCACCATGGGTGGGAATCATCTCCTTATGAAAAGTGCGGGAAAAAGCCCGTGCATTAGTTTAGCACGCCAAAGGGGGAAATGCAATTCCTGGCTGCAAAAACCTCCCTGTTTCGCGGCTGGCAAGGGATGCCGGTGATAAAACATCTTCATCCTGTGCTGGCGGATTTTCCTTACGATATACCAATTATGATGTGTATAAAAAATAGGACAAATTCCCCTTGCCACCGGGAGGAAAACATGCTATACTACCGGCTGGTTAAAGAAATATCAATCTTTTCGGGGAGGAAGGACCATCATGAAAAAACGTTTTCTTGCGATCCTTACCGCTGCGATGCTGCTTATGACCTGCGCGGCGCTGGGCGAGGCTGCGCCCGCCGGCGTCAGCGGTGACTTCACCGGCACGGCCCAGGGCTTTGGCGGCGAGGTCAGCGTGACCGTGACCCTGACCGATGGCGCCATCACCGCCGTGACCGCCGAGGGCGCGGGCGAGACCGAAGGCGTGGGCTCCAAGGCCATCGAGCTCATGCCTGCCGACATGTCCGAGTCCGGCAGCATTGCCGTGGACACGGTGGCCGGCGCGACCATCACCTCCAACGCGATCCTTGAGGCCGTCAAGGCCGCCCTGACCGCCGCGGGCGTGGACCCCGAAGCCTATAACGTGGCTGTGGACAAGGGCGCCATTGAGGACCTGGTGCGCAGTTGCGACGTGGTTGTCGTGGGCGCGGGCGGCGCGGGCATGACCGCCGCCATCACCGCTGCCGACGCGGGCAAGAGCGTGGTGATCGTGGAGAGCCAGGCCATGGTGGGCGGCAACTCCGTGCGCGCCACCGGCGGCATGAACGCCAGCAAGACCGTCTGGCAGGACGAGAACACCTTTGCCGAGGAAGCCGGCGTGGAAAAGACCCTGGCCAGCGCCGCTGAGACCTATGCGGACGACGAAACCGTGACCGCCCTGGCGCAGACCGTGAGCGAGCAGTGGAAGGCCTATCAGGAAAATCCCGAGGGCTACTTCGACAGCGTGGAGCTCATGGAGCTGGACACCATGATCGGCGGCAAGGCCATCAACGACTTTGACCTGGTCAAGGCCCTGTGCGAAAACACCGCTCCCGCCATCGACTGGCTGGACACCATCGGCGCTGAGCTGCACGACGTGGCCAGCTTCGGCGGCGCGTCCGTCAAGCGTATTCACCGCCCCGTGGACGCCGAGGGCAAGACCATCTCCGTGGGCAGCTACATCGTGCCCGTGCTGGAGAAGGCCTGCGAGGAGCGCGGCATCGAGATCCTCTTCAACACCACCGCCACCGCGCTGCGTCAGGATGAAAACGGCAACGTGACCGGCGTGGAAGGCGTGACCAAGGACGGCGCCAACGTGATCGTGGAGGCCAAGGCGGTCGTGCTGGCCACCGGCGGCTTCGGCGCGAACCTGGAGATGGTCGCTTCCTACAAGCCCGAGCTGGAGGGCTTCATGACCACCAACGCCGCGGGCGCGCAGGGCCAGGGCATCGCCATGGCGCAGGCCGTGGGCGCGGCCACCGTGGATATGGACCAGATTCAGATTCACCCCACCGTGCAGTTTGACACCGCCGCTCTCATCACCGAGGGCCTGCGCGGAGACGGCGCGATCCTGGTCAATGCCGAGGGCAAGCGCTTCACCGACGAGGTCGGCACCCGCGACGTGGTTTCCGCCGCCGAGATCGCCCAGACCGGCAGCTACAGCTGGCTGGTGGTCGATCAGGCCATGGTGGACGCTTCCAGCGTCATCGCCGGCTACATCACCAAGGGCCTGACCGTGACCGGCGAGGACTATGCCGCGCTGGCCGAGGCCATGGGCGTGGACGCCGAGGCCTTCACCGCCACCATGGAAGCCTGGAACGCCTGCGTGGAGAGCAAGACCGATGAGGAGTTCGGCCGCACCAGCTTTGCCAATCCCCTCAACACCGCTCCCTACTATGCCATCAAGGTGACCGCGGGCATCCACCACACCATGGGCGGCCTGAAGATCAACACCGCCACCGAAGTCCTCAACGAGGCGGGCGAGGCCATCCCCGGCCTGTTCGCTGCGGGCGAGGTCACCGGCGGCGTGCATGGCGCCAACCGTCTGGGCGGCAACGCCGTGGCCGACTTCATCGTGTTCGGCCGCATCGCCGGCACCAGCGCGGCGGAGTACGCCAAGTAATTCTTCCAAAGGGCTCTTTGCGGGGCGTGCGCGGATTCCCATCCGCGCCGCCCCGCTCTCTTTTTTGGGCAGGATGGGAGAGGACGGCCGCGGCCGGCCGTGGTATGCTGGACGGGCAAGGGAGGCATGAGGCGCCATGGAGTGGATCGAGCGCTGGAATCGGGCCATGGATGAAATCGAAGAAAACCTAACGGGGGAGATCGACTGCGAGCGCCTGGGGCGCATCGCCTGCTGCTCGGCGTATCACTTCCAGCGGATGTTTACCTATCTGGCGGGCGTGCCGCTGGGCGAATACGTGCGCAGGCGCCGGATGTCCCTGGCGGCGGCGGAGCTGCAGAGCGGGCGGGAGCGGGTGATCGACATCGCGGCACGCTACGGCTATGAATCGCCCACGGCGTTCAACCGGGCGTTTCGGTCGGTGCATGGGGTCTCGCCCTCCGCGGTGCGCTCGGGAGGCGTGGCGGTGAAGTGCTATCCACGGCTGGTGTTCCATATGAGCGTGCAGGGAGGGACGGAGATGCAATATCGGATCGAAAACAGGACGGATTTTCGCGTCGTGGGCATTTCGATGGCGCTGGAGCGCGAGATCGAAAACAACTTTCGTCAGGTGCCCCTGATGTGGGATAAAGCCGCCCGCGACGGTACCGTGGCCGCACTGGCCGCGCTGATGGACGGAGAACCGAAGGGACTACTTGGTATCAGCGCCTGCGTCGGGGGAGAGGCATGGCGGTACTTCATCGCCGTCGCGTCCCGGGCGCCGCAGGGGGCGTTTGAAGCGTACACCGTGCCCGCCGCCACCTGGGCCGTCTTTTCGGGGGAGGGAACGGGCCGCTCCATTCAGGAGCTGGAAAAGCGCATCGTGACCGAATGGCTGCCCGGCTCCGGCTATGAATACGCCGACGGCCCGGATGTGGAGGTGTACCTGGAATCGGATCCCAGCCATACGCGCTACGAGGTGTGGGTGCCGGTGAGCAGACGGAAGTAAGGCACTGTTTCTTGCCAGCATCCGCCTCGGTATGGTATACTCGGCATAGGTCAGCTCAGGCATGCATACGCTCGCCTGAAGGGAGCGGTGCGGATGCGGCGGAATTTTTTCAGAAATGCGCTGGCGGGGCTGCTCATGGGGATCGGCTGCGTGCTGCCGGGCGTGAGCGGCGGGGTCATGGCGGTGAGCTTCGGGCTGTACCGGCCCATGCTGGATGCGGTGCTGGGCATCCTTCACGACACCCGGCGAAAGCTCGTGTTTCTTTTGCCGATCGCCCTGGGCGGCATGGCGGGCCTGCTGCTGGGCGCCAGGGGTCTGGGAACGGCCATGCGGCTGTATGAAAAGCCCATGCTGTGCCTCTTTGCCGGCTGCATCCTCGGCGGCGTTCCCGACCTGCTTTCCGAAGCGGAGGAGGGGGGACGCTTTCGTCCCCGCTGGCTGTGGGCACTGGCCGGCGGCGTGGTGATGGCCTTGCCCCTGACGCTTCTGGGAGCGCAGGGGACACAGGTGGCGTCGCTCACGCCGCTCAGGGCGCTGGCGGTGGGGCTTTTGGAGGGCGTGGGCACGGTGGTGCCGGGCCTGTCCACCTCGTTTGTGCTGATGAACCTGGGCTGGTATCAGGCGTATCTGGAGGCGCTGGCGCATCCGCAGGCCGCCGTGCTGCTGCCGGCGGGGCTTGGCTTTGCCGCGGCGGCGCTGGCCTCCATGAAGGCGGTCCAATGGCTGTTCGACCATGCGCGTGGGTATGCTTATTACGCGGTGCTGGGATTTGTGCTGGTGTCGGTGGCACTGGTGTTTCCCGGATTTGACAGCGGGCGCGCGCTCTGCGTCCAGGTGGCCGCGCTGGCCGCGGGAATCGTCGTTGCGCGCAGGATGACGGGCGCATCCAAAAAGGTACAGGAGGAAAGCGATGCGAAAAAGAAAGGAAGAACGCTCGGCAAGAAGGAGACAGTGGCGTAGACGTGCGCGCCGCCACGGGATTCTCAGAGAAAAGTGGAAGGAGGCGCTGCGCTCGGTTCTTCCGATCACGGCCATCGTGATTGCGCTGTGCCTCGTGGTGGTCCCGGCGCCCGCGGGGGCGATGCTGGCCTTCCTGGGCGGCGCGCTGCTGCTGACGGCAGGCATGGGACTGTTCACGCTGGGCACGGATCTGGCCATGACGCCCATCGGCGAGCATGTGGGTTCCGCCATGACCCGCAGCAAGAAGCTGTGGGTGGTGCTTTTGATGTCCTTTCTGGTGGGCGTGATCGTGACGGTTTCTGAGCCCGATTTGCAGGTGCTGGCCCATCAGGTGCCCGGCGTGCCGGATCTGACGCTGATTGTGTCGGTGGCGCTGGGCGTGGGCGTGCTTTTGGTCTTGGCGCTTTTGCGCATCCTGTTTCGAATCCGCATGGCCTGGTTGCTGCTTGGATGCTACGCGCTGGTGTTCGCGCTTTCCCGGTTCGTGCCGGACGCCTTTCTGGCCGTGGCCTTTGATTCGGGCGGCGTGACCACGGGCCCGATGACGGTGCCCTTCATCCTCTCGCTGGGCGTGGGCGTGAGCGCCATCCGCAGCGACGCCAACGCCGAGAACGACAGCTTCGGCCTGGTGGCGCTGAGCTCCGTGGGACCGATCCTGGCGGTGATGATCCTGGGCCTGATCTACCAGCCCGACGGCGCCGCCTACACGGCCGGCACGGAGCTGGCCAACGCGGCGGATACGATGGAGATGGCCGGCTTCTTCGCCCGGGCGTTTCCGGACTATCTGGGCGAGGTGGCGGTCGCGCTGGCGCCCATCGCGGTATTTTTCGCGGGCTGTCAGGTGCTGGTTTTGCACCTGCCCCGGCGCGAGGTGCTGAGGATTCTTTCGGGCCTGGTTTATACCTACGTGGGGCTTTCCCTGTTCCTCACCGGGGTGAACGTGGGCTTCATGCCCATGGGAAACTATCTGGGACAGGCCCTCGGGGCGCTGGAGCATGGCTGGGTGCTCGTTCCCCTGGGCATGCTGATGGGCTATTTCGTGGTTTCCGCGGAGCCGGCCGTGCATGTGCTCAGCCGTCAGGTCTATGAGCTTACCGCGGGCGCCATCCCCCAGCGCGCGCTGGGGCTGAGCCTGTCCATCGGCGTGGCGGTGTCGGTGGGGCTGGCGATGCTCCGTATTCTCACGGGCGTGCATATCCTGTGGCTGCTCGTGCCCGGCTATGCCGTGGCCCTGGCGATGATGCCCTTTGTGCCGCCGATTTTTACCTCCATCGCCTTTGACTCCGGCGGGGTGGCTTCCGGCCCCATGACCGCTACCTTTTTGCTTCCCATGGCCATGGGTGCGTGCGCGGCCGTGGGTGGCGATGTGGCGACGGACGCCTTCGGCGTGGTTGCCATGGTCGCCATGACCCCGCTGATTACCCTGCAGGTCCTGGGGCTGGTGTTCAGGCGCAGACAGCGCGGCGTGGAGGCCGCGCCGGCGCCCCGGGAGGAGATCATCGAATGAACGGAGGGAGAGTGCGATATGCATGATCTGTACTTGCTCAACCTGATCGTCCGCCGCGAGGACGGCGAGCCGTTTGCCGATTTCCTCAACGAGCAGGGCATGGAAACGGTTCACAGCCTCCCCTGCCGGGGAACGGCGGGCAAGCGGCTTTTGAGCGTCATGGGCCTGGAGGAAACCGAAAAGACGCTCCTGTGGACGATGACCTCGCGCAGTGCGGCGCGGCGGTTGCTGAGCGGGCTGGTTCGCGAGATGGGACTGGACATGCCCGGGGCGGGCATCGCCTTTACGCTGCCGGTGGGCAGCGTCGCGGGCGCCAGCAGCCTGCGGTTTCTCACGGGCGGACAGGAGATCATCATGGGTGAGGTGAAGGAAATGCCGGATCGCTTTTTATACGAGCTTATCGTCGCCATCGTCAACCGCGGCCATGTGGACACGGTCATGGACGCCGCCCGTGAGGCGGGGGCCATGGGCGGGACGGTGGTACATGCGAAGGGAACCAATCCCGGTGGAACGAGCCAGTTTTTTGGCATGTCCATCGCGGAGGAAAAGGAAATGCTGCTCATCCTCTCGGCGGCATGCGACAAGGGGCGCATCATGCGCACCATCATGGACAAGGCCGGCGTGCAAAGCCCCGCGCATACGGTCATGTTTTCCCTGCCGGTGGAAAGCGTGGCAGGCCTGAGGAGCGTCATGGCCGCCGCGGGGGAGAAGGAGGCATAGGACCGCAGCGGCGCGGGGACGGTGGGATCGGAGAAGGCGCGAAGCGTGAGCCCGCGCCTTCTTCGCTTTCTGCGGCAGAAAACCCGGGTTGAAATAAAGAAGGCATGCCCTCTTGACAGATACATCGCAGTGCGATATATTTAGATCGCACTGCGATGTATTTTCGTGAAACGGGAAGGAGGAGCCTTTTGGACCCGCACATAAAAAAGGTCTATGTTCCCATGACGGAAACGGCATTTTACATTTTACTCTGCCTGCAAAAGCCAAACCACGGGTATGGGGTTGTCCAAACCGTTGAGAAACTGACGGACGGAGCGATCAGGCTGGCGCCCGGCACCATGTATGGGAGTCTGGCGAAGATGGAAAAGGACGGGCTGATTCGCTTTTTTAGGGAAGAGGAAAAGCGGAGGATCTATCAAATCACCGATTTGGGCTCAGAGGTGCTGCAAATGGAGCGCAAGCGGATTGAGCGCTTGTTTCATGTCGCACAGGAGGGGATCTGAGGATGAAAAAGACCTTCAAATATTTCACGATCTTTGAATACGAAAAGGAGCAGAACTATCTGCGGGCGATGCATCAGGCCGGCTGGAAATTTGTCAGGGTGTCGGGCCTGTGCGTCTACCATTTTGAAAAATGCGTCCCTGAGGACGTGATTTACCAGTTGGATTACAACCGGGACGGCATCGCGCACAAGGACGAATATGTAAAGATGTTCAGCGACTGCGGCTGGGAATATCTTCAGGACTATATGGGTTACAGCTATTTCAGAAAACCGGCCCGGGAGGCGGCGGGCTCGGAGGAAATCTTCTGCGATGACGCTTCGAGGCTACAGATGCTGGAGCGCATCTTCAGGGGCAGGGTGATTCCCCTGCTGTTGCTGTTCTTTGTCATTCTGATTCCCGAGTTTATCATCTATGTTTATCGGGGGGAGGCGGCCGTCGCAATGGTACTGGGTGTGATGATTGGCTTGTACCTTCTGATTCTGGCACAGTTCGCTTCGCAGTACACCAAGCTCAGAAGTCGGAGATAGCGGCCCGGCAGCAAGGCGTGCCTTCCCGCCGCGGGGCCGCAAGCCCCAACAAAAAGCCACCCGGCAATCGGGTGGCTTCGCTGTGGTGGGATTAGTAGGGCTCGAACCTATGACCTCCACGATGTCAACGTGGCGCTCTAACCAACTGAGCTATAATCCCGTCTGTCTTGCGGCGAATGATCCACATCCGCTGCGACGTTGGTGATTATATCATGGATTCTACGTTTTGTCAAACGCAATCTTTACATTTTGCATAAGTGCAGGGTTGATAAACTGTGCGCCGCCCGCGAAACGGGCGGCGCACGGGGCTGTATGCCTGTCAGCGGCCGGCATACATCTTTTCGTAATAGTCCTGATACTCGCCCGCCAGGATATGCTCCCACCAGGGGCGGTTGTCCAGATACCAGCGGATGGTGCGACGGATGCCGTCCTCAAAGGAGGTCTGGGGAAGCCAGCCCAATTCGTTGTGGATTTTGGTGGGGTCGATGGCATAGCGGCGGTCGTGGCCGGGACGGTCGGTGACATAGGTGATGAGGCTTTCGGGCTTTTTGAGCTCGCGCAGGATGGCGCGCACCACGTCGATGTTGGTCCGCTCGTTGTGGCCACCCACGTTATAGATCTCACCCTCGCGGCCCAGGCGCATGACCAGGTCGATGGCGGCGCAGTGATCCTCCACGTAGAGCCAGTCGCGCACGTTTTCCCCCTTGCCGTAGACGGGAAGGGACTGGTCGGCCAGGGCGCGGGAGATCATCAGCGGGATCAGCTTTTCGGGAAAGTGGTAGGGGCCATAGTTGTTGGAACAGCGCGTGATGCTCACGGGCAGCTTGAACGTGCGGGCATAGGCCAGCACGAGCAGATCGGCCCCGGCCTTGCTGGCCGAGTAGGGGGAGGAGGTGTGCAGGGGTGTCTCTTCGGTAAAGAACAGGTCCGGGCGGTCCAGGGGAAGATCGCCGTAGACTTCGTCGGCGGAGACCTGATGGAAGCGCCGGACATCGTGCTTGCGGCAGCCTTCCAAAAGCACCTGCGTGCCCATCACATTGGTGCGTACAAAGATACCCGGATCGGTGATGGAGCGGTCCACGTGGCTTTCGGCCGCGAAGTTGACCACGATATCGGGCTTTTCCTCCTCAAAGAGCCGCTCCACGGCTTCGGCGTCGGCGATGTCGGCGCGCACGAAGCGAAAGCGCGGGTCCTCCAGAATGGGGACCAGCGTCTCCATGTTGCCGGCGTAGGTCAGCTTGTCCAGGCAGACGACGCGGTCCTCGGGATGATGGCTCAGCAGATAATAGATAAAATTGGAGCCGATAAAGCCCGCGCCGCCGGTGACGATGATGTTCATTGCGCCTTTCTCCTTTAGTCGGTAGTGCTGCTGTCGTAGAGGATGCGGCCCTCGGCCACGCGCTTGAGGTGCTCGCCGTAGGGCGACTTGCCGTAGCGCTCGGCGCTCAGAAGCAGCGTGGAGCGGTCGATCCAGCCCCGGTTGTAGGCGATCTCCTCCAGCGCGGCGATCTTGACGCTCTGGCGCTTTTCGATGAGCTGGACGAAGTTGGCCGCGTCAATCAGGCTGTCCATGGTGCCGGTGTCCAGCCAGGCAAAGCCGCGGCCCATCACCTTGGCGCACAGGGAACCGTCCTGGAGATAGAGGTCGTTGAGGCTGGTGATCTCCAGCTCGCCCCGGGCGCTGGGCTTGACGCGCCTGGCGAATTCCGTCACGCGGCTGTCGTAGAAGTACAGGCCGGTGATGCAGTAGTTGCTCTTGGGATGCGCGGGCTTTTCCTCCACGGACAGCACCCGGCCGCTTTTGTCGAATTCCACGATGCCAAAGCGCTCGGGGTCGTTGACGTAGTAGCCGAAGATGGTCGCCTTTCCGTTTTTGGCGTTGGCGACGGCCTCCCTGAGCATGCCGGAGAAGCCATTGCCATAGAAGATGTTGTCGCCAAGCACCATGGCGCACGGTTCGCCGGCGATGAAGTCCTCGCCGATGAGGAACGCCTGCGCCAGCCCGTCAGGCGAGGGCTGGACGGCATAGGAAAGCGACAGGCCAAACTGGCTGCCGTCCCCCAGCAGGTCACGGAAGCGCGGGGTGTCCACGGGGGTGGAGATCACCAGGATGTCGCGGATGCCGGCCAGCATGAGCGTGGAGAGGGGATAGTAGATCATGGGCTTGTCGTATACGGGCAAAAGCTGCTTGCTGGTGACCATGGTGAGGGGATACAGGCGCGTGCCTGCGCCGCCCGCCAGAATGATGCCTTTCATGGGCGTGCTCCTTCCGTACAGCTCTTTTTCTGCCATTATAGCGGATTTTGCCGGCAATGTAAAGGCGGGCGGGACCCCTCCGAGTCCCGCCCGCCGAAACGCGGACACCTTAATCTTCCAGACACCGCGCCACATCGGCGCCATCA
>CALVKX010000026.1 GCA_944333375.1 uncultured Eubacteriales bacterium | reverse complement strand
GCCAGGAACAGGCTGACAAGTTTCTTCATAGACAAACGCCTCCTTCGTTGCATAGAACGGTCAAGTTGCACAAGGGCTTGCGCCCTTTTCATGGCAATATTGTAACACGCTGCACAAATGCGCGCCATCCAATTCATTGCCGTAAATTTTAGGTTTTTTGCGCTCGGGACCTGAAAGTTTTCCCGGGCTGTCAGGGAATCAAAAAGGCCCTTTCCAGGCGGAAAGGGCGCGAAACCTCGGGACTAGCGTATGGCCGTCACGATCTGGGCCTCGCGGAAGCGCCGCCGGAAGCCGAAGGCGTCCATCTGCGCGTCCGTATAAAACGCCCGGGCGGTATTCCAGCCGAAGCCGAAGGAGTCGCAGCCCAGGGCCTGCAGCTTTTCGGCGACGGCCTGGACCTCGTCGCGGCACTGGGCGAGCGGGCTTGCCGCGGGCAAAAACAGCTGAAGCTGCAGCGCGTCGCCGTCGATGGCGACGCCACGGGCGGCCTCGGCCATGGCCTGGGTGGCGACCTGGGTTTCGCGGGCCGTCAGGATGCCGCTCACGCGCCCCTCGCTCACGGCGGCGCTGCCCAGGTATTCGACGGGGTTGACGCTGGTTTGCGGCAGCATGCCCGCCAGGATGTCCTCCGGCAGCATCGCCCCGCTCCAGGACTCGCCGCCGGCAAAAGCGGGCTCCTGGCCGGAGGCGTCCGCGTCGGAGGCGCCGTCCTCCTGCTGCTGAGGTACCAGCCGCCGGTTGATGGCGCAGACGCACAGCAGGGGGTCCGTCATGCCGTTTCCCAGCTCCTGCACGCAGGCCGAGAGGCTGCTGTGGGGCAGCATGCTCTCCTGGCGCAGATGCTCAAAAAGCAGGTTGAGGTGCGTGCTCAGCCGCATGCCCAGATCGGGCTTCTGCGCGGCCATGACCTCGGCGGCGCTGCCAAGCGCCACCATCACATAGGCGTCGGGCCGCATGCTGGGCATCTCAAAGAGCGTGCGCAGCAGCGGCCGCAGGTGGGTGGTGGCGGCCAGGTCGTAGCTCAGCAGGCACAGGCGCACCTGGGAGAAATTGAAGGGGTAGGGCGTGGAGGCGGCGAGCACGCGCATCGCGTCCGGGAAGGTATCCCCCGTGGCGGTGAGCACGTCATAGGCGGCCGCGCCGCTCGCGGTGCTGCTCTGGGGGGCCTGCACGCCCACCTGATAGCGCCCCTGCTCGTCCAGGTCCACGCTCAGACAGATGGGATACGCCTGCCGCTCCAGCGACGCATAGCTGCAGGCGCTCAGCAGCAGAGCCGCCGCCAGCAGCGCCGGCATAAGGAGAAGGCGTTTCATCCGGCGTGCGCCTCCTTTCCCATCCGGGCTGCCGTGACGCACAGCGCGGCGCCCGCCACCGCGCTTAGCGCCGCCCGCCAGGGCAGCGCCCAGCCCAGGGCGTTGAGGATCTCGTCCGGCCACAGCAGCGCCGCGGCCGTGCCGGGCAGCAGCGACAGCAGCGCCGCCAGCGACCGGGGGACGCGGGGCGAAGCCGAACGCAGCAGCTTTTCCCCGCTCACTGCGCAGCCGATGATGGCCAGGGGCAGGAGCAGCATCCACATCAGGCCGCTACACTCATAAAGAAGCGGACTTCTTGAATGGCGAGCAAGCCCCATGAGCCGCTCGCCCACCTCCAGCGCGTCGCCGCCGCGCCAGGGCCTGACCATGCCGTACCAAAGCGCCCACACGATGCACACCGCCCAGGGCAGAACCGTCCAAAGGACCGTGCGGCCGGCCGAGCGGGCCTCCTTGCCGCCGGGGGAATGAAGGGGCAGAGCGAAGAGCAGCGCGACGCCCCAGGCGCCGCCGGCCCCCGAGAGCGCCTCCACCGCCGTGCGGCCCACGCCCTGTCCCAGCAGCGGCCAGAGGCGCACGGTATGCGCGGTGGTTTGCAAAAAGACCGTCGCCAGCAAAAACAGCCCCAGCAGCAGCCCCTGAAAGAGCCTTGCGCCATAGGCGGCGCCGTTTTCGCGGGAGAGCAGCGCCGCCAGCCAGCACAGCGCCGCCGGGACCAGGGCGCAGGCCCAGAAGGGGTATTCGGGGATGAGCTGGCTGATGTAGCCTGACAGCGTGCGCAGCAGGATCGCGGCATCCAGCATCAGACAGGGAAGGAGCAGCAGCGTCCAGCGCGTCCCGACCCGGCTGGAGAGGGCGCGCTCGCCGCCATGCCAGAGCGCCCACAGGCCGCCCAGCGGCAGCGCCAGCGCAAGCGCGGCCTGCCAGCAGGTCTGCGCGATGCGGTCGTAGGCATACAGCGTGATCCAGAGCATCAGCTGGGCCGCCAGCTGAATCCCGCCGAGCGTGCGGTAGGCGGCGCATGCGGCGCGGCGCTGCTGGCTGCGGGCGCTCTGACGATCGGAGACGAAGCTGCGGGTCTGCCTGACTCGCCGAAACCAACCCGTCATCATGGCTGGCGGCGCCTCCCTTCGTCGAAGCGGCGCATGCGGCCATGCGCGCGAAGCAGGTTTTCCGGCGCGGCCAGATAGGAGCGCAGCCGCTGGCGAAACAGCGGCGCGCGGAAGATCAGGTCGGGGTTGCGCGTGCGGCGCGGGCTGACGGGCGCAAGGAAAGGCCGGCCCAGGCTCTCCATCCCCGCCACCCGGAGGACCATGAGCAATAGCAGCAGGCATACGCCCGGCAGGCCCATCAGCCCTCCGGCGATGAGCAGGGCCATCTGTCCCATGCGGAAGGCAAAGCTGAGCGAATAGTTGGGCAGGGCATAGCTTCCAAGCCCCGAGAGCGCCACCACGATGATGAGGAGCGGGCTGACCAGCCCGGCATCGACGGCGGCGGCGCCCAGGATCAGCGCGCTCACCAGCCCGAAGGAAGAGCCCATCAGGCCCGGGATGCGCGTGCCCGCCTCGTTGATGAGATCAAAGACGGTCAGCATCAGCACCGCCTCCCCGAAAAGGCTGATGGAGACGATGGAACGGCTCTGGATGATGTTGGTCAGAAGCGACATGGGCAGCGCGAGGGGATGAAAGATGACCAGGCTGACAAACACCGCCGGCAGGAGCAGCGCCAGCGCAGCGCCCACGGCGCGCACCACCCGCATGAAGGCGCCGTACATCCAGCGCATGTAGGTGTCGTCGGGGGCATGGAACAGGTGCCACAGGCTCACAGGCATGGCCAGACAGCGGGGGCTGCCGTCGATGAGGAGGACCGCCTGCCCCTCCAGCAGAAAGCTCACCGCCCGGTCCGGCCGTTCCGTGGACACCACCTGGGGAAGCGGGGCGAAGGGGTCGTCCTCGATGAGCTGAGACAGCTCTCCCACGGTCAGCACATGATCCAGCGCCGCGCCGCTCAGCCGCCGCTCAATCTCATCCAGCGTCTCCTGCGGGCAGATCCCGTCCAGCCAGCACACCGCCGTCTGCGTGGGGATGCGCGTGCCCACCTGCCCGAGCTTGCAGATGAGCAGCGGGCTGGGCAGCATGCGGTGCAGCATGGTCAAATTGTCTCGAAGCGGCTCGGTGAAGGCCTCGTGGGGACCGATGACGACGTTTTCCGTCTGCGGGATCGACACGGCCCGGCGCACATAGCCGCGCAGGTCCACCAGCACCGCCTCGTCCACCGAGTCCATCAGAAGGAGCACCTGCCCGCGCATCAGCTCCTGAACGGCGGCGTAGGGCTGCTTTTCGCATTTGACCTCCGGGGCCTCGATCAGACGAAGCGTCACCGCCTCCAGCGCCGCCCGTCCGCTCAGCTCGCCCTGCGCGCGCAAAAGAGGCCGAAGCACGCTTTCGGCCATTCTCTCTCCTGAGGCCATTCCCTCCACATAATACAGGGCGCAGCTTTGCCCCAGGGCGGTAAAGGAACGGCTGACGATGTCGTCGTTCTTCTCCAGGCTCAGGCTCTGGGATAGCATCTGCTGATTTCGCCTGAGGCTGTGATAAAAGGTTGAGCGCATACTGACCTCCATCGGGGGATGGCGGTAGTATGTATGAATCAGCGCCGCTTTATACCTCCGGCCTGACCTCGAAGGGATCTTCGGCCTCGTGCGTGGGATCGATGAGCTGCTCATAGCACAGGCTGAGGATCTGCCTCCCCAGCATGCCCACGCCGTTGTAGGCGCTTCGGTTCTGGCAGCCGTTGGTCAGCATGACGACGCCGGTGCGGTCCGTGGGATCGAAATAGGCGGCGCAAAGCATGCCGTTGGCCTTGCCGCCGTGGCCATAGAGCAGGCGGCCGTCCACCTCGTCCTGGGTGATGTTGAGAAACAGCCCGTTTCCGCTCTCGCAGGAGACGCTGCCCAGATAGTTCTGCGCCGTGAGCATCTCGCGCACCCACCCCTCCTGGAGAATCCGCGCGTTGCCGCACACGCCGCCGTCGCACAGGGCGATCAGGATCCTGCACAGGTCCGGCGCGGAGATGATGAGCTTGCCCGCGGTAAAATAGTAGTTGTGCTCCGGGTCCGGCTCGCGCACGTCGGTGAGGTCGTCCCGCAGGCGCTTGGAGAGCCGGCGCTGCGGCATGAGGTACATGTCCGCCAGCGGCACGTCCTCGGGCATGCGCGAGGCCTGATAGGCCGCGGTCACGCCCAGGGGCGCAAAGACGTTTTCATCCATGTAGTCATCCAGCGTCATCCCCGAGAGCGCCTCGATCAGCGAGCCGATCAGGCCGCCGCCGAAGTTGGAATAGACCCGCCTGGTACCCGGCTGGGTTTTTGAGAAAAAGGTGTAAGCCGACCGATCATGAAACAGATCCCTCAGCGGCAGGCCGTCGCCCCGGAGCGCGTCGTCGTAGTCGCCGCTGTCGCGCAGGGAGGCCGTGTGCGTCATCAGCTGCCGAAGGGTCACGGGAATGGCGGGATAGGCGGGGTTGCGCACGGGGTAGCCCAGCACGTCGCCGAGCTCCGCGTCCAGCGAAATGCCCTGCTCGTCCATGAGCTGCATCAGTCCGATGCAGCCCACCATCTTGGAGATGCTGCCCACCTGAAAGGCCGTGTCCTCCGTCACTTCCGGCCCGCCGGGACGAAGCACGCCATAGGTGTGGGTGTAGGTGACGCGCCCGTTTTCAAAAATGGCCACGCAGGCGCCCAGGGTACTGTAACGGCTGAAGATGAGATCGAGCTGTTCCTCCACGCCGGCCTGTGCCCGGGCGCTGGAAAACAGCAGGCACAAGGCGATGAACAGACACCATTTGCGCAAGGCCGCCCCCTCCTTCGGACGCAAGGTTGCTTTTCTTAATTATAGCCTCCACTCCGGCGGGAAGCAAGTTTGACAGCGGTGCGCAAGCCCGGATATAATGAAAAGGAACTGACGCATACAAAGGAGGAGCCGGAGAATGGGCATCCGATATGTGGCCGCCTGCCTGGCCGCATGCGCCGCGTTTGCGCTGGGTACGGCCCGGGCGGAGTGGTACGTGTTTGAAAGCGGCAACCCGCCCCGGGAGCTGCTGGAGACGTCGCTGCAGGTCAGCGGGTATACGGGCGAAATAACGCTGAGTTTTCTGGGCGACTGCACGCTGGGCGGCGAGAAAAAGGCGGCCTCGAGCCGGGGCGGCTTTGTGCAGACCGCGCTGCGCGAAGGGTATGCCTACCCCTTTGAAAAGCTGCTGGGGATTTTGGAGGCGGACGACGTGACGGTCGTTAACCTCGAAGGCGTGCTGACCGACCGGGACCTCAGCCGTGTGAAAAAAACCTTCAACTTCAAGGGGCCGGCGGACTTTGCCCGGATCCTGCCGCTGGGGAGCGTGGAGCTGGCGGGACTGGCCAACAACCATACGCAGGACTATGGGACGGAGGGCTACCAGGACACCATCGCGGCGCTGGAGGCGGCGGGCGTTTCGTATTTTGACGCCGGCCATGTGGCCGTCTGGGCG
Organism: uncultured Eubacteriales bacterium; assembly: GCA_944333375.1. The sequence goes on along the minus strand of CALVKX010000026.1, from coordinate 8,665 downwards.
CAGGACGGCGTGATGATCGGCTTTACGGGTTCGGCGTTCAGCCTGTCCACCGGCGCACAAAAGACCCTGCGCCAGCAGATGGAAACCCTGCGCGACCTGGGCTGCCAGCTCATCGTGCACAGCATGCACGCGGGCACCGAGTACGAGCGCGAGCCCACCTCCCAGCAGAAAACCGTGGCGGCCCATGCCGTGGACATGGGGGCGGACCTGGTGGTGGGGCATCATGCGCATGTGGTGCAGGGCTACGCGCTTTTGGAGGGCGTGCCCGTGGCCTACAGCCTGGGGAACGCCGTCTTCGGCGGCAACCGCGATCCGCGCGACTACGACGCGCTGCTCCTTCAGGCGGTCTTTCGCTTTGAGGAGGGCGTGCCAGACGGCGTCCGGCTCGTCTTTCATCCCATCAGCGTGAGCGGGGAGACGGGCTACAACAACTATCAGCCCGTGCTGCTTTCGGGCGAGGATGCGCAGCGCGTGCTGGAGAAGATGGAGGCGTCCACCGGTGTGACCATGCCCGCCTATGTGGAGGGTGAGGGCGCGACGACGGCGTGGTTCCCCATCGGCGGCTGAGGAGGAAGCGGAATGAGAAAGGCCAGGAGATGTCTGGCGGCCTGCCTGACGGCATTTTTGCTGACGGTGGCCTGCCTTGGCGCGCTGTTTTTCATCCGGGGCATCTACCCCTTCGGCGAAAGGTCCAACCTGGACTACGACATGGAGATCCAATACGTGGACTTCCTGGCCTATCTTAAGGACGGGCTGGAGGGCCGCGCGGGGCTGGAATACTCGTTTTCCAAGTCGCTGGGCGGCCCCATGGCTGCGCTGATCGGCTACTACCTGCTCTCGCCCTTCAACCTTTTGCTGCTCGCGTTTCAAAAGGCCCAGATCCCGCTGTTTATTTTTGTGGCCACGGCGCTCAAGCTGGGCCTGGCGGCGGCGTTTTTTACGCTGCTGGTATCGCGCCGCTTCTCCCTGAGCGGCGCTCGCGCGGCCGTGCTGGGGGCCGCCTATGCTTTTACGCAGTATGGCGTGGGGCAGATGACCAACATCAACTGGCTGGACGGGCTGTATATGCTGCCCCTGATGCTGCTGGGCGCCTGGACGCTGTACGAGCGGGGCAGGCGCTGGCCGCTTCTGGCCGCGACCGCGTGCTCGGTGATCTTTAACTGGTACACCGGGTACATGAACTGCCTGTTTACCGCGCTGTACCTGCTTTACGAAGCGCTTTGCGCCCCGGCGCGGGAGCGCCGCATGCGCCGCGTCCTCGGCGGTCTGGTCACGCTGGCGCTGGGCGTGGGGGTGAGCTGCGCGGTGTTTCTGCCGGTGGCCATGGGACAGGCCCAGGGACGCTCGGCGCTGGCCGCGGGGAGCTTTGGCTTCGGGACCAACGGCACGCTGGGAGATACGCTGCGCGGGTTGCTGATCGGCACGGAGCAGCCGGACTGGCAGATCACGATTTTTTGCACGGTGTGGGCGCTGACGCTGTTTTTCGGCTACTGGATGGACCGGGGCGTGGCGCGGCGCGAGAAGATCGTCTCCGGCGCCCTGGTCGGCCTGATGGTGGCCTCCATGCTGTTTCAGCCGCTGGAGTCGGTCTGGTGCGGCCTGCGCGGCGAGAGCAGCTTCGTCTACCGCTTTTTGTATACGGCCATCGCGGCGGTGCTGCTCGTCGCCGCCCGGCAGTGCGCCCGCCTGCGGCCGGGCGCGGACGGGCGCTGCTATCTGCGCGGCGCGGGCCTGATGACGGCCGTTTTGCTGGCGTGCGACTGGATCGAGCCAATGGAGGCGGACCGCCTCTGGCTACAGATTGCGCTCGCGTGGGCCTATGCGGCCGCGCTGTGGTATCTGTGCGCCCATCCGCTGCGCCGCCCCGCCCTGCGCACGCTGTGCGCGCTTATGCTGCTGGCCGTGGTGGGGGCGGAACTGATGGTCAACGCCTTCTATATTACGCGGGGGCGCTATCCCAACAGCGCCCGGGCGTATGTGGACTATGTGGAGGGCCAGCAGGCGCTTGTGGAGCGGGTCCGCGAGGCCGCGGACGGGGCATTTCGCATGGAGCAGACCAGCACCCGCGCTGGCAGCGATGCAGACCGTGGCCGCCTCTATGCCAACGAATCCCTGGCCTATCACTACCGGGGGCTGATGAGTTACTCGTCGTGCTATGAGGCGGATACCGCGGCGTTTCTCAAAAACGCGGGGTACTGCAAGACGGATTTTCCGACCTATTATTATCAGCCGCTTCTGCCGGCGGACAGCCTGCTGGGCGTGAGGTATCTGCTGAGCGAGCGGGCCCACGAGGGCTTTGTGCTCACGGACCTGGCCGGCTTTGGGGATAAAATGGTCTATGAAAACCCCTATGCGTTGCCGCTGGCCTTTGGCGCGGGCGAAGGGGTTCTGGAGGGCCTGACGGTGGACAGCCAGCCCTTTGTCTATCTCAACGCCGTATACTCCGCCATCCTGGGCCGGGAAACGCAGGTGTACAAGCTGCTGGAGGCGGTGGGCAGCACGGAGGAAAACGGTGTGACCACCTATGCCTTCCCAGAGGGGAGCTTTGAGGAAGCGCCGCTTTTCTATGCCGCTTATCTGGGCGGCGTGAATCCCTCCGCGCTGCTGGTCAACGGGGAGAGGCGCGCGGAGTATACCTCCAATGCCTGGAGCCCGGCCATGTACGCCGTGTGCCTGGGCGTGGTGGAGGAGGGCGACACGCTGGCCTTTAAGAGCGGCACGGGTGCCTCCGCGCCCCGTGGGCTGTTCGCAACCCTGGACCTGGAGCGTTTTGAAGCGATTGTGGAGGAGATCCGCGCACGCGGCGCGCAGGTCGTGCGCATGGAGGACGGCGAGGTTGAGATCCTCTGGGAATCCGGCGGCGAGGGCCTTCTGATGACCACCATCCCCTACGACCGGGGCTGGCGCGCCACCGTCAACGGCGAGCCCGCCGCGGTGGAGCGGGCGGCGGACGCCTTTTTGGCGGTTCGCACCGGCGGGGGAGAGCAGCGCGTCGTCCTGCGCTATACCAACCCCTGGAGGCTGCCGGGACTGATCGTGACGGGAATTTCGTTGGCCGCCTTTGCCGCCTGGGGACTGTGGGAACACAAAAGAAGGACAAGATCGTAAAACATTTGTCACACACTTGTAAAAACCTGTTCCATCCGCTATAATAAAACGTGTGTGCCTGTCATGGCGCACAGCTTTGCGTCCCCGTCGGGCGCATGCATCCACAACAGGGGGAGGAGCGGCGATATGCTCAATCCGCGCCAGGTTATTACGGCACTGAAACAAAACATCGGCAAGGTCATCGTCGGCAAGGACGAGGTGATCGAGCTTCTTTTGATCGCCATGCTGTGCAAGGGCCATGTGCTCATCGAGGACGTGCCCGGTACCGGCAAGACGACCCTGGCCGGCGCTTTGGCCAAATCGCTGGACTGCTCCTTCAACCGCATCCAGTTCACGCCCGACGTGGTGCCCAGCGACGTGACCGGCTTTACCATGGTCAACTTCAAGACCGGCGAGATGGAGTTTCATCCCGGCGCGATCATGTGCCAGATTGCCCTGGCGGACGAGATCAACCGCACCTCGCCCAAGACGCAGTCGGCGCTTCTGGAGGTCATGGAGGAGTACCAGGTGACCGTGGACGGCGTGACCCATCCCCTCCCCAAGCCTTTCATGGTGCTGGCCACGCAGAACCCCGGCGAGTTCGTGGGCACCTATCCGCTGCCGGAGGCGCAGATGGACCGCTTCTTCCTGCGCATCTCCATGGGCTATCCGACGCTGGAGGAGGAGATGGCGGTCCTGGAGCGCTTCTCCGGCACCGTCAAGCCCCAGGCGAGCCTTACGGCCGTGTGCTCGGCGCGCGACGTCATCGCCATGCAGGACATGGTGGGCACCGTCTATTGCTCCAAGGAGGTCCGGCATTACGTGGCCAACATCGCCGCCATGACCCGCACGCATCCCAGCCTGCAGCTGGGCGTCTCCACGCGCGGCGCCATCGCCCTCATCCGCGGCGCGCAGGCCTGCGCGCTGCTCAACGAGCGCGACTACATCCTGCCCGAGGACGTGCAGCGCATGGTCCTGCCCGTGCTGGCCCACCGCATCACCCCCAACCCCGAGGCCAAGATGAAGGGCATCAGCGCCGAGCGCATCCTCATCGCCGTGGTCGAAAACGTGCCCGTGCCCCTGCGCCTGAGCTGAGCGGGGGAGGGCCGCCATCCTCTCAGGAAAGGAGCTCATGCCGGTGAAGAAGGGCAATGTGACCCTGGCCATATGCTTCGGCTTTTTTCTGCTGTGCGCCCTGTCCATGGGCAATCGCATGTACCTGCTCATCGCCATCATCATCGCGCTGGCATGGCTGTTTTCCTTTGCGAGCGTGCGCATGGCGGAAAAAAGCGTGAAGGTGGAAAACGCCCTCAGCGGCTTAAAGGTCAACCGCGGCGAGGTGGTGAGCATGGAGATCGCCGTCAGCCATCGCAGCCCCCTGCCCATCGCCCCTGTGGCGCTTCGCATGCGGGCGACCAGCAACACCCCGGCGGGCACCATCCATCTGACCCAGCTTGGCCGCAGGCGGCAGCGGGTGGTGCACAAGTTTGCCGCGGACCACGTGGGCGCGATGTTTCCAGGCGTGGAGAGCTACGAGGTCAGCGACGTCTTCGGATTTTTCAAGCGTGAGCACAGGCCCGACATGGCGGGGCAGGAGCTTCTGGTGCTCCCGGTTCCCTTTGACGTGGAGCCGTTGACCTTCGCGGCGGGCGATATGGGCGTGGAAACCATGCGGCGCGCCATGGAGGACCCCTCCAGCCCCAACGACTTCCGCGCCTATCAGCAGGGCGACCCGCTCAAGCGCATCCACTGGAAGATGAGCGCCCGAAAGCGGGAGATCATCGTCAAGCAGTTTGAGGAACCGGCGCTGCCCGACGCGCTGGTGATGCTGGACACCTCGCCGCCGCAGCTCGCTCCGGGCATGCCCGAGGAGCAGGGCGCTTTTTTAAAGGACGCGCTTCTGGAGACCGCCGCCAGCGTGGTCGCCTGCCAGATTCGCCAGGACAACCCCGTGCGCATGCCCCTGGTGGGCGACCGGCCCATGGAGTATTCCAGCCGCATGGGCCTGCCGGTGCTGCTGGACGAGCTGGCCCGGTGTACCTTTAACGAGACGGAGCGGTTCGAGCGCGTTTTGATGATGCAGCTCGCGGAGCTTCGCAAGACCGGCGCGGTGGTCATCATCACCACCCGCCTTACCTCCGCCGTGGTGGATATGATCGTGCGCATGAAGCGAATCGGCCCCAACGTGCGGCTTTACCTGGTCACCTTTGCGGCCGAGGAACCCGAGACGCTTTCGCTGGTGGCCCGGCTTCAGCACGCGGGAGTGGAGGTCAATTACGTCACGCCCCAGGGCGCATAGGCGCCCGGGCTTTGCAGGAAGGAGGCGGTGCCCGTGCGAAAACCCGCGTTTTTGTCAAACGAACGGCTGTCGCGTTTTCTGGTCAGCCTTCTTTTGTGCGTGGGACTGCTGGTGCCGCTGATGCTCACCTTTGGCGCGCAGAGCGCCCTGGCGCTGGGCCTGGCCTCCGCGGCCGGGGTAACGGTCGCCTGCGTGGTGCTGGGCGCGTTTCGCCGGGGACGGTTGCTGCTGGCCATCGCGGCGGCCGCCGCGATGGCGGCACAGCTTCTCTTGCCCCAGATGGGCCTCATCGGCTGGGCGGCGGAGGCGTTCAAGGCCATCGCCCTCTACCTCAGCGGCGTCACGGCGGCGGCTCCGCTCTTTGCGCGGCAGATCGCGCTGACGCTGGGCGTGGGCGTGGCGGCGTTGAGCTATCTGTTCTCCTCCCGCAACGTGGGCTTTTTGCCGGCCACCATCGTGGTGGTTTTGATGCTCTTTGGCATGTGGAGTCTGGGCCGCGCGCAGTTCCTGTGGTACGCCGTGCCCGCGCTGGTGGCGATTTTGCTGCTGGTGTCGCAGACCTCGCATGAAAAATCCAACCTCTTTGAGGTCCTGCCCATGGCGGCGGCGGTCGTGCTGCTGGCCATGCTGCTGTTGCCCTCGGGCCAGACGGCGCTGGAGCCGCTCTACAGCAAGGCCATGGAGCTCAAGCAGACCATCTCGGATTACCTGTTCTTCACCGATCCCAGAAACGTCTTTACCCTGGGGGCCTACGGCTACTATCCGCAGGGCAACGCGCGCCTGGGCGGTCCCGCCGAGCCCAGCGAGAATCCCGTCATGACCGTCAAGACCGACGCGCGAACGCTTTTGCGCGCCGTGTCCAAGGATGAGTACACGGGCCTTACCTGGCGGGACACCTCCTCCGGCAGGCGTTACCTCTACGTCAGCCCGCGCTGGCAGGGCCTGCGGGAGAGCGTGTTTCTGGAGGACATGCCCGCGGATACGGTCAGGGGCGCAAGCACCCTCCTGGACGAGCATGCGGTGAGCATCCAGATGCAAAACACCGCCACCAGCACGCTGTTCACCCCGGCGTTCCTGCGCCGCTTCTCGGCGCAGAACAACATGGTCGCCTATTTCAACGACGCCAGCGAGCTCTTTACCACCCGCGATCTGCAACGCGGCGACCGCTATACCGTCTTTACGCCCATTCTGGAGGGCGGCGGCACGCAGCTTGGCGCGCTGATCGCCGCTGCGCAGGGGAATGAGGACCCCTATTACCAGGACATGTGCAGCCGCTATCTGCAACTTCCCGAGCACCTCAGCGGCACCTCCGACGCCGAGCGCATGCTTGCCGATGTGAACAACATCGTCTCCGCCTCCGCCACGCCCTATGAGAAGGCGTGCGCCATCATGCGCCATCTCCAGCGCTACTACCGCTATACCCTCACGCCCGATATCCCTCCCGATTCGCAGGATTTCGTCACCTATTTCCTCTACGTGGGCAAGGAGGGTTACTGCACCTACTTCGCCTCGGCCATGACGGTGCTGTGCCGTATGGCCGGGCTGCCCGCGCGCTATGTGGAGGGCTTTGTGGCCCAGCCCGGCGCGGACGGCTTCGCCTACGTCACCGGCAAGGAGGCGCACGCCTGGACCGAGGTGTATTTTGAAGGCTTCGGATGGGTCCCGTTTGATCCCACACCCGTCCAGCAGGAGCTCAGCGGCGATAACCAAAACGAGCAGAACCAGCCTTCGCCCAGCCCCTCGCCCACGCCCAGCCCCGAACCGCCCGAGCAGGATCAGCAGGAGGAGCCCACGCCCAGCCCCGAGCCCCAGCCCGAGCAGGAGCCGGACGAACCGCCCCCGCCCGAGGATCAGCCTCCCTTCCCGTGGTGGCTGCTGGTGCTTGTTGCGGCCCTGGCTGCGCTGATCGTGCGCATCCGGCTGCGCATGCCCATGCGCATGGCCGCCCGCGCGGCGACCGACGCGGACAGGATCTTTGTCTATGGCAGCGCCGCCTATACGCTGCTGAAGCTGATGAAATACAAGCCCGCGCCGGGCGAGACGCCGCTGCTGTTCGCAAGGCGGCTGGACCGCCAGAAGGCGCTGCCTGCACAGGTCCTGCCCCTGTGGCGTATGATGGCCATGAGCCATTACAGCCGCGTGGAGCCCGGCCCCGCCGAAGCGGCGCGTGCACGCGATGCCTTCCTACGGCTTTACAAGCCCCAGAGCCCGCTGCGCAAGCTGCGCTTCATGTTCGCGGCGGCCTTCGGCAAGGGCTGTTACACCAGCCTGGACACGCCGCTGGTGCATGAGGAGCCCAAGCCGCAGTACGACTATGCCTCCGCCGTGGCGCAGAAGAAGGGCAAGAAGGGCCGCAAGGCCAAGGAAAAGTGCAAGCAGGCGCAACCCAGGAAACAGCCGAAGAAGCAACCCAAGCACTCCAAGGCGACGCCGCCCGCAGCCGGGAAGCCGCAGGGACCCGCGCCGCGCCCGCAGGCTCCCGCAGAGCCCAAGGCGCCGCAGCAGCCCAGCGCGGAGGCCCGTCCGCCCGCCGCGCCTCCGCGCCGCGAGGGGAATGCCGAAACCGGCGCGCCGCGGAGACGGCGTTCCGACCGCCGGAGCTGACCGAAAAACGCCGCCGGACACGGTCGTGCACGGGAAGGAGGCGGATGCCTTGAAGATGCCGAAAGATTTGGAAAAGCAGATACAGCAGCGCTTCACCCCGGCCCAGCAGCCCCGCGTTAGGGAATGGCTGACGGATGTGCGGGCGCGTCTGGGCGGCATCAGCCGCCGCCATGCCGGCATGATGCTCCGGGACCATCTGGAGGCGCTCGTGCTGCTTGTGCAGCGCGGCCTTCCCCTGGAAACGGCGCTCGGCCGGCTGGCTCCCGGCCGGCTGGGCAGCTTCTATCTTTCGGAGCGCACCGACTGGTATCCGCTGGACCATGCTGCCAAGATCTATCCCATGAGCATGGGGCTGAAGCGGATGATGGTCTTCCGCCTGTCGTGCTACCTGAAAAAGCCGGTGGAGCCGGCCATCATGCAGATGGCGCTCACCTATACCATCTGCCGTTTTCCCTACTTCGCCACCACCGTCAAATGCGGTTTTTTCTGGCACTACATCGACAGCGCCATGCGCCGCTTCGCCGTGCGGCAGGAAAACAAGCTGCCCTGCGCCGTGATGAAGCTGGGGCAGGTATCCTCCCCCACGCTGCGGGTGGTATATTGGCAAAACCGTGTGAGCGTCGAGTTTTTTCACATCCTGACGGACGGCACGGGCGGGAGCGTGTTTTTGCGCAC
>CALVKX010000025.1 GCA_944333375.1 uncultured Eubacteriales bacterium | reverse complement strand
AACCGCTCCTTTCCTCAGGCATCATAGCTGACATTTTTGTTGGAGAAGCGCATCGTGGCCACGGTGCACACCAGCAGAATCACGAAAAAGACCAGCGATACCGCCGCGCCGCGCGCGGTGCGGAAGTCCTTGAAGGTCAGGTTGTAGATCCACTGGACCATCACGTTGGTCGCCGTGCCGGGGCCGCCCCCGGTCATGACGTCCACGCTCTGGAAGACCTTCATGCTGGCGATGAAGGTGGTCACGAAGAGGAAAAGGCTCGTGGGCGCCAGGAGCGGAATGGTGATGAAGCGGAAGCGCTGCACGCCGTCCGCGCCGTCGATGAGCGCCGCCTCGTAGTAGTCCTGCGGGATGCCCTTCATGGCCGAGAGGTAAATCATCATCGCGTAGCCCACCACGCGCCAGGCCGTGAGAAAGAGGATGCCGGTGAGGGCCGTGGAGGCGTCGATGAGCCAGTGCGGGCCGGTGATGCCAAAGAGCGAGAGGGTGTAGTTGAGGATGCCCTCGGACTGGTTGGCGCCGCTGGCGGCCGGGCTGTAGAGAATCCACATGAAGACCACGGCGCTGGTGGAGACGGCGATGTACTTGGGCATGAAGACGATGGAGCGGATGACGTTGAAGCTGCGGGTCATGCGGTTGAACAGCAGCGCGAGCAGCATGCCGCCCACCAGCGTAATCATGACCTCCCAGAAGGTATAGATGCCGGTGATTCGCAGCGACTCCCAGAAGTAGCGCGAGCCGGACTGGTTAAACAGCCAGTTGTAGTTGTTCCAGCCCACGAACTCCTGCTTGCCGGTGGTGAGGATGCCCATGTCCGTAAAGGAGATGCGGACCAGGTCGATCACCGGATAGTAGACGAACAGCAGGAAGAATACCAGCGCGGGTTCCACGCACAGCAGGTCCTTCATGCGCTCCCAGCGCTGGACGAGGAGCATGATGCCGTTGAAGATCATGACCAGGCCCGCCAGGAGCAGGATGATGGCCAGGTTCATCAGCGTGCTGACCGGGGCGATGGGTACTTCGCCCTTGCTGGAGAGGTAAAAGGTGCCCGCCTGCGGGATGACAAAGGTGAGCGGAGAGAGCGCCCCGTCCACGGAATTGCCCGCCGGGGCCATGGCGGAGGAGACCTCGGCGCCGTCGCGCGTGTCGTAGAGCACGAGGTTTCTCGCCTCATCGGCCAGGGAGGACAGGGCGTAGACGGTGAGCGTGCCCGCGTCCTCGACGGTGAGCTTGAGGCTTCTGTACTTGCTCGAGCCGCTACCGCGCAGCTTCACGCTCTGTGTGAGGGTCATCCCGTTGTCCAGCGTGACCGCCTGCGGCTCCTCGATGACCAGGTTCTGATAGTCCTTGGTGCCGGGGAACTGGAGGCCCTCGCCCTTGAGCGAGCCCTTGTCCTCGCCCAGCTCAAAGTCCTGGGCGCTGATCGTGCCGCTTTCGGCGCCGGCTTCAAAAGAGGCGTAGAACACGCGCACGCCGCTGTCCTCGCCGTTTAAGTCGAAGGCGCCGGTCACCTGCGACCCGGCGCTCTGGGCGGCCTCCTGGGCGGCGTAGACCTGGTCGGAGAGCCAGCTCAGGGAGCTCACCTGCAAATCGCCCGCCATGTAGCCAAAAAGCCCCACGCCAAAAACCAGCACGCCCAGCACGATCAGCACAACGCCTACCGCGCGCTGGCGGGGGGAGATAAGCTGCCTTTCTCTGAGGGATTCCCTGTGACTCCAGGAAAGATCGGCCGGATTCGCTTTCACGTTATCAACCTCATTCCATGGGAGGGAAAGCCGAAACTTTCCCTCCCTGACGGTATGGATTTGCCGCGCACGCGCGGATTACTGATCGTCCAGGGTCTCCTGGATCTCCTGGGCCAGCGCGTCCAGCGTCTCCTGGATGGGCGCGCCCTCGTTGAAGATCTGGGCCAGGGCATGGCGCCAGAGGTTGGCGCAGGCGTCGTAGGCGGGGTTCTGGTTGCGGGGGTTGATCCAGCTGCTCATGGCCACGATGTCGGCCATGGCGGGCTTGCGGGAGAGGTACTCCTCATACTCCTCAGTGCCCTGCACGCCGGCGCGGGTGGGGAAGTAGCCGGTCTTGTCGGCCCAGTAGAGGTTGATCTCCGGGGTGGTCATGAACATCAGGAACTGCCAGGCGGCGTTCTTCTCGGCCTGAGAGGCGGCCGCGGGGATGAGGATGGCGGCGCCGCCGACCTCGCTCTTGAACGACTCGCCGTCGCTGCCGCCGGGCAGCCACGCCATGCCGACCTCAAAGGGATTGGCGGAGGCGGCCACGTTGGTCACATAGGTGTCATAGAGGGAGGAGGTGTGGAAGACGCTGAAGGCGCCGCCGTCCCAGAAGAGCTGGCGCATGTTGGTGGAGGCGTCGGTGCCGTAGGCGAAGTAGGCGTAGCCCTTGTCGATCCACTCCTTGATCTTGGCGGTGATCTCCACACTCTTTTCGCTGTTGACATCGGTGGTGCCGTCCGCGGTCACGGTCTCCACGCCGTTGTTTTTGTAGAGCATCTCATAGTACCAGTAGTCCCAGCCGCCGATGACGGTGCCATAGCGCTTGGTCGTGCCGTCCTCGTTAAACAGCGTGGCCTTCTCCAGGAACGCGTCCATCTCGTCGAAGGTCTTGGGCATGGTGATGCCCTCTTCCTCCGCTACGGTCTTGTTGTAGTACATGACCTGGGTGGAGATCAGGTAGGGCAGGCAGACCTGCTCGCCGTCGTAGCTGGTGGAGGCGATGAGGCCCTCGCCGAAGTCCTCCAGATCGTAGTCATAGGCGTCGATATAGGGATCGAGAATCTCGCACAGCCCGTCCTTGCCGTAGCTGGCCGGGTAGGAGGTGTTGCAGGTCACCAGCGCGGGGACCGTGCCCGTGCCGGCCGCGGCCGCGGCGATGAACTGGGTGTTGATCTCGCCATAGCTGCCGATATAGACGGGGTTGACGGTGATGCCCATGTCGTTTTCGCTGTTGAACTTGTCGACCATGTAGTTGAGGTACTCGGTAAGCTGGTCCTCGTGCGCGTGCCACCAGGTGATGGTGATGGGCTCGGTCACGTCGAATTCCGTAGCCGCCAGGGAGGCGGTCATGGGCAGGAGCAGCAGCGCAGCCAGAAGCAGGGATACGAGCTTTTTCATGGGCTTCCTTCCTTTCATAATAGACATGAGGTCGTTTTGCAAAAATGCACAGATTTCCTTCGCACTTGTGCAAAACCGATGATTCCGATCCTCATTCCGTTTTTTTGTCGTTTTTATGATAAGGCATGCACCGGGGATTGTCAAGAGAGAGATGGCGGACATGTAAAAAAATGAGCCGGATTGGCCAGGTTTGTCTCAAGCAAAACGAAAATACAGATTCTGGTATGCATTGACATCAGATGGATGGTTTTGTATAATAACAATCGGGTCTGTCTGGGAAAAAAGCCCAGGCTGAACCCCAGCCGTACAAGGATGTCCGGGCGCCGGTTACTGTGCAAGGCGTAGCGGCGTGAGGGCATCTGTCATAGCCGTGAGAAAAGCCGCCGGGAGGGCGGAGGGCGAAGCGTGCCCAAATCACCCGCCGGCAGTGCGCGAGGTGAATGGGGTGGACGGATACGATTGTGTCCGCTGTCTGTTCTGCGACGTTGGGAGGGAGCAGACGGTCGTGCGGCAGGTCCGGGAGCGCGGATGGGGCAGCGCCCTCTTTGCGCAACGGGTCCGGCCCGTGATGCGCGACCATCGCTGGGTGGACACGCTCGCCCCGCTTCTGCCGGGCTACGTCTTTGTCTACTCCCGTTGGGGAGAAGCGTGCTATGACGATTTGCTGCGCCTGGATCATGTCCTGCGCGTCCTGCGCTACGAGAGCGGCGAGGACTGCCTGGCCGGGCGTGACCTCGCCTTCGCGGACTGGGTCTGGCGGCTGGAGGGCCACATCGGACTGCTCAGGGCCGTTCAGGCCGGGGACAGGATCCGCATCGTGGACGGCGTGTTTAGCCAGCTTCAGGGGACGATTTTGCGCATGGACCGCAGAAGGCGCACCGTCCACGTGGCGCTGGATACGCATGGGGCCATCCGGCAGATCTGGCTGGCCTACGAGATCGTGGAAAAGCTGGACGGCTGAGCCGTCCACGGAAAGGCGTAAGACGCATGGAGCGATCCATGGGACGCATCTGCTTGAGGGCTGCGCGGGGCGCTTTGCTGCTCGCGCTGGTTGTCTGCCTCTGTTTCCCCGCCCGGGCCGCGGTTTGGGTGGAGGGCATGGAGCTGGACATCGAATTGCCCTCGGGCAAAACCATTCAGGACAACCCCGGGGGGAGCCGCATCGATGTCGGCGGCGCTCAGTATACCGTGCTCGACGGCGGCGTGGAGCTGTTCTCCACCGTCAAGGCCACGGTGGAAAGCACCAACAGCTATTACCATATTCTGCTGACCCGCAGCTACCTGGACAGCCTTTCTGCCGAGGTGCGACGCTTCCTGGTCGGGCAGATCCAGTTCCGACACCTGGAGAATTCCTCGGGTCTTTCGAGCATCGTGGTGCTGGAGGACAACGACCGCGACGGCACCTTCACCCTGGAGCGCATCCTCTATCCGGAGGGCATCTATCAGGAGTTCATCTACCTCAGCCGCAACGACGCGGGCGAGCTGGAGCCGCTTCACAGGCTCTATCTGATGAACTATCTGAGCAACGGGCGGCGCTACCAGACCTACGCCATCGTGGACGTGGATGCCGACGGCCTGGTGCTGGAGGCCCCCGACTCCTTCGCCGTGACGCAGGAGGACCAGCCGGACGTGCTGCTCTTTGCGGCTACGCCGACGGCAACGCCTACGGCCACGCCGAGCCCGACGCCCACGGCCACCCCTACGGCCACGCCGAGCCCGACGCCCACGGCCACCCCGACGGCTACACCTACGGCCACGCCCACGATTGCCCCGAACACGCTTACAAAGGTCGTGAAAGGTCTGCTGGACAACATCTGGTTTCTGGCGGCGCTGGCACTGGCCGTGCTGGTGCTGCTCATGACGGCCCTGATCCGCGGGCTGTCCAAAAGGAAGAAAAAAGGCACGCGCTTCTACCGCCTCTCCCACATCGACCAGCGCATGCGCGGGCGTCAGGAGCCGGCGTATGACGCGACTGTTCCGCTGGCCGAGGTGTGCGCGCGATTCCGCTTCTTCGCCGCCAGCCGCCTGCACCTGTACTACGATCCCAAGGTGATCCGCCTCTTCATCGCCGGGCTGGCCATGAGCCGCCTGACGATCATCCAGGGCATCTCGGGAACGGGCAAGACCTCGCTGGCCTACGCCCTGGGCAAATTCGTGGGGAGGGACGCCACGATCATCCCCGTGCAGCCCTCCTGGCGCGACCGGGGCGATCTGCTGGGGTATCTCAATGAGTTCTCCCGCCGCTACAACGAGACCAGCCTCCTGGAGAGCATCTACGAGGCGGGTTACCGCGACGACGTGTACGTCTCCGTCCTGGACGAGATGAACATCGCGCGGGTGGAGTATTACTTCGCCGAGCTGCTCTCCATTCTGGAGCTTCCCTCGCAGGAGGAATGGGTCATCGGCATCGTGCCCGACCAGTGGCCCGGAGACCCCGTCCGCCTCAGGGATGGCAAGCTCCGCCTGCCGCCCAACATGTGGTACGTGGGCACCGCCAACAACGACGACTCGACCTTCGGCATCGCCGACAAGGTCTATGACCGCGCCATGGTCATCGACCTGGACGAGCGCGCCGAGCCCTTCGAGGCCCCCGACACGCCGCCCCTGCACCTGCGCGCCTCGGAGCTGTCCCGGCTCTTTGCCGCCGCGCAGGAGGGCTACCGCATGCCCCGGGAGCTGACCGAGCGTCTGGCGTGTCTGGACCGCTACCTCATCCAGCGCCTGCGCATCACCTTCGGAAACCGCATCCAGCGCCAGCTCAGCCTCTTTTTGCCCGTCTACGCGGCGTGCGGCGGCAACGAGCTGGAGGGCCTGGACTACCTGCTGTGCAAGAAGGTCCTGCGCAAGCTGGAAAACCAGAACCTCATGTACCTGCGCGAGGAGCTGGACGGCCTGGAGGCGCTGCTTGCGCAGCTCTTCGGCCCCGGCGTCATGACGGAGTGCCTGGCCTATCTCGGCCGGCTGAAAAAGATGGGTTAAGGCGTGATGATGGAAGAAACGGATCGGTTGTTTCGTTCGCTCATGGAGGTGTGCGAGGCGGTGGAGGGCTGTCCCGAGGCCGCCGGGCGCGCGCGCCTGTGCGCGGGCAGCTATGAGAGCGCAAGGCGTCTGGCCGCCCTCTCGCCCAGCGGGGAGTGGCTCGGGACGGTGCGGCGGCTCCTGCCGTATGTGGAGAAGGCCATCGACGAGCAGCGGCGCTTCATCCGCGCCCACCGCGAGGTGGTGCGGGTGGACCGCGCCAAGCGCGTGACCAGCGAGACGGTGCGGCACCTGGCGCAGCACAGCGAGTACATCACCCGCGTGGACCGCGACGGGAGCGTGCAGCCCGACCGGCTGCTGACGGTGGAGCGGGACGAGAACTACGCCATCTATGAAAACCGCTTCCTCTATACGCTGGTGACACATCTGGAGAGCTTCTTGGCCCAGCAGGCCCGGGAGATGAAGGAGACGGACGGCACCCTGTCCTATACCTACCGCCTGGCGCAGGCAGGGCGGGAAGGGGCCTTTCAGTTGGAAGGCCGCATCGACCGCCTGCCCGGCCCCGGCGGGCAGGGGGCGTTTTCGGAGGTGGAAGATCTGCGAAAGCAGGCCGCGCGCCTGATGGACTCGCCCCTGATGCGCCTGCTTGTGGGCACCGCGCCCGTGCGCTATCCCGTGGTGCGGACCAACCTCATCAAGAAAAACCCCAACTTCCAAAAGGCGATGGAGCTCTACGAGTTCCTTATCGCCCATCAGGACGGCCTCATCGCCGTCTCCTTCGGCGAGGCGCCGGGACAGGCAGCCCCGGAGGCCGCCGGGGCGATGGGCGCGCTGGCCGCGCTGGCACAGGCGGGCGCACTGCTGGGCTCGGACGTGCAGCGCTGGAACGCGGCGCGGCGGGCCTGGCAGGAGGAAAACGAGCGCCGCCGCCTGGAGCGGCTGGAGAACGAGCGCCGCCGCGAGGAGGACATCCAGCGGCGCATCCAGCAGGCCCGGGAGGAGGAGGCCGCTTTGCACCGGGAGGAGATCGCCCGGCGCGAGGCGGAATTGTCCCTGTTGCGCGGCGAGCTCGAAAGGGCGCGGGCGGAGCAGGAGGCGCTCAGGCGCCAGGCCCGGGAGCGCGCGGCGCTGTGCCGCAGCTCGGTGGAGGACCTGCGCGACCGGCTGGGCGCCATGCTCAGCGCCATGGAAAACACCGAAAACGGGGAGGCAGGAGGAAGCCAGTGAAACGACCCTACGGACGCAATCACAGGATGCTCTACCGAAGGCTTCTGCTGCTGGTGGGCGCGGTGGCACTGGTGGGCGTGGTTATCGCGCTGGTCTTCCAGCGCGCCGATCAGGGCCATGAGGCCCGGGGAAGCCTGGAAGGGCGCTTTGCTCAGGACCATGTCGTCTACGAGGGCGTCGAATACGAGCCCAAAAACGGCCTGAGCACCTTTCTTATCATGGGCATCGACACCACCGACGAGGGCACGGAGTACAACGGCCCCTACCGCAGCGGCGGCCAGTGCGACTTTCTGCTGCTGACCGTCATCGACACCCACGACAAGGTCATCCACCGCATCCAGATCGACCGCGACACCATGGCCGAGATCACCGTCCTGGGCGTCCTGGGCAACGAGCTGGGCACCAACACCCATCAGATCTGCCTGGCCCACGGCTTTGGCGACGGCAAGGCGCAGAGCTGCCGCTACACCGTCGAGGCGGTGCAGCGCCTGATGTACGGCATCTCCATCGACGGCTACTACGCCATGAACCTCGACGGCATCCCCGTGCTCAACGACCTGCTCGGCGGCGTCACCGTCACCATCGAGGACGATTTCTCCGCCTTTGACCCCGCCATGGTGCCCGGCGCGACCATCACGCTTCATGGAGAGCAGACCGAGCTGTTCGTGCGCTCGCGCATGGAGATCGGCGACGGCACCAACTTTTCCCGCATGCGTCGCCAGCGCCAGTTCCTCAACAACGCCATCTCGCTCTCCTTTGAGCGCATCCGCCAGGACAACGGCTTCTTCGCCACGCTTCTGGACGGGCTCAATCCCTACATCACCACCAACATCGCCCGCGGCCGCATCCTCAACGAGGCCAACCGCGCCGCTTCCTATACCGTGGAGGAGACCATCAACCCCGAAGGCCAGTACGTGGACGGGGCTGACGGCTTTATCGAGTTCCACGTTGACCAGCAGGCTCTCATGGAGCTTGTGCTCGGGCTCTTTTATGAGCCCGTCTGACACGGTCGAAAGGCCGAAAGGCGTTTCGATATAGATTCCCCATCAACACCAGCAAAGGAGTCGATTAGCAATGAACAAGAAAGTTGTGGCGCTTGCGGTCGCGCTCGTCCTGTGCCTGACCTGCGTCAGCGCGCTGGCCGGCGCTAGCAAGACCACCCAGAACGTCGTCAGCACAACGACCACCAGCGCTTCCGTCTCCGTCGTCGTGGCCCAGCCCACCGCCGAGACCAAGGCCATCCTTGAGGAGATTGCCGAGCTGGCCAACAACAATGTCAGCGTTGCCGAGTACTTCGGCATCGAGGACATCGAGATGGCCGACGGCGTGGCGGTTGACGACCTGAAGGTTGACGAGCTCTTCCCCGTCATCCTCACCGGCACCGTCACCGGTTCCGCCACCGTCACCCTGAGCACCGCCGCCTCCTACACCGAGGAGGATGCCGTGGTGGTCCTGGTCGGCATCATGGTCGACGGCGAGATGGTCTGGACCCAGCTTGAGTGCACCGTGGAAAACGGCAAGCTGGTCGTCACCATCCCCGAGGAAATCGCTGCTGAGTTCGCTACCGGTTCTGTGAACCTGGCCGTTCTGAGCGATAAGGAAGACATCTGATCCCCTTCCCTGCGAATCTCACGAGAGCCTTGGGGGAATCGCTATTGTGAGATTCAGCGCTTGCGGCGGTCCGTCCGCCGCAAGCGCCATGACCTGATTATTACCGCTTCGGAGGAAACATGCAGCAATCACAGCAGCCCCAGACGCTCAGCGTCACGGGGGCAGAGATGCAACAGGAGACGGAAATCGACCTTCTGGAGCTTGGCTATGAGATCCTGGATAAGCTGAAATATATCATCGCAGCCGCCGTGCTGGGCATTATCCTGGCGGGTGTGTACGTGTTTGCGATTGCTGTGCCGACCTATGAGGCGGTTGCAAAGCTTTACGTACTCAATTCCAACGATTCCGTCGTCAACCTCTCCGACCTCCAGCTGGGCAACTACCTGGCCTCCGACTATACGGAGCTGTTCAAGACCTGGGAGGTCAAGGAGATGGTCCGCACCAACCTCGGGCTGGACTATTCCTATGAGGAGCTCGAGAGCATGGTCAAGGTGGACAACCCCGCCGATACCCGCATCCTCTACATCACCGTCACCTCCACCAACCCGCAGGAGGCCCGGGCCATGGCCAACGAGTACGCAAGCGTCGTCAGCGACTATGTCTCCAAGATCATGGCCGCCGAGCGCCCCAACCTGCTTTCGGAAGCCATCGTCCCCGACTCGCCCGTCAGCCCCAAGAAGGCGCAGACCCTCATCATCGGGATGCTGCTGGGCCTTGCGCTGTCGATGGGCGTGGTCGTCCTTCGCTTCATCATGGACGATTCCATCAAATCCGTGGACGACGTTGAAAAACACCTGGGCCTGCCGGTCTTTGCCATCGTGCCGATGACCCATCAGCAGGCCGCCTTTACCAAGAGCAGAGGTGGCAAGCGATGAAAAGCATGACGCTGCGCAATATCCCCTTGCTTGATTACGCGACCACCGAGGCGATCAACACGCTGGCCAGCAACGTGATCTTCTCGGGCACGCAGTACAAGTCCATCATGATGACCAGCTGCGACGCCAACGAGGGCAAGAGCTTCATCTGCTTCCAGCTCGCCGAGCGCCTGGCTTTTCTGGGCTATTCGGTCATCATGGTCGATGCCGACCTCAGAAAGTCCGTCTTTCTCAGCCGCTATGACGTCGCCTGCAAGGACCCTGTCCTGGGCCTTACCCATTTCCTGGCCGGAAGGTGCGCCATGGAGCAAATTGAGTATGCGACCAACATCCCCAACCTCTACGTGGTTCCCAGCGGCAAGGAGGTCATCAATTCCCTGCCCCTGCTCACCTCCGCGCGCTTCGCTTCCCTGATGAAGGACCTGGGCAGGCGCTACAACTTCGTCCTCGTGGACGCGCCTCCCGTCGGCCTGATTGTCGACGCCGCCATGATTGCCAATGTCTGCGACGGCACACTCTTCACCGTCACCAACGAGCGCATCTCCCGCCGTGAGCTCAAGTCCGCCATCCGTCAGATTCAGAACTCCGGCTGCGCTGTCCTTGGCATCATCCTTAACAAGGTCGTCATGGAAACGCACAAATCCAGGAAGTATTATTATAAGTCCTACTACTCCCATTACAGCAGCGAGGAGTACGTCAGCAAGGATAAAAAGCCCACCGCCCAGTCTCCCAAGCGCCTGTCGCACCGCGAAGGGGCCTCGCACGCCTCGGCCGCCGCTGAAAAGCAGAAGGTGGGCGAAGACTGATGGGCTTTGTCGACATCCATCAGCATGTCGTCTACGGCGTGGACGATGGCCCCAGGTCTGCGGAGGAGTCTCTGGAAATGCTGCGCCTGGCCCAGCGGGACGGCGTAACGCACATCATTGCCACCAGCCATGCCTATCCCGCTATGGAACCCTTTCCGGCAGAGCGCTATCTACGCCATCTCGGCGTGCTGCGCCAGGCCTGCCGGGATGAGGGAATCGCCGTTTCGATCTCCGCCGGCTGCGAGATCTTCTATTCCGATGTCGCCATCCGCCAGCTTCAGGAGCGCCGCATCCCCACCTTAGCGGACACGTCCTGCGTTCTGGTTGAGTTTGACCCACTCACACCCTGGGAGGGCATCCTCGACGCGGTCCGCAAGCTCTCCAACCGGGGCTATCGGACCGTCGTTGCGCACTGCGAGCGCTATCAGGCGCTCTATGGCCGCCTGGAGGAGATTCGCCGGCTCAGGAGCGAGTTCCCCGTTGCCTTTCAGATCAACGCCAACACCATCATCGGGCGTCTGCCCCGGAAGGTGCGCAAATTCCGCGACGGGATGCTCGACGGCGGCCTGACCGACTTCATCGCCTCGGACGCCCACAACTGCACCAGCCGCCCCATCCGCCTCGCCCAGGCCTTTGCGGAGATAGAAAAGCGCTTCGGCGCTTCCCTTGCGCGGGCGCTGTTTGTGGACAATCCCCGGGAGCTTATCAACGCCGGCCGCACGCCGGCAGACGCCGCCGGCCCGACCTGAGGAATGTTTCGGCGGAAAGGGACGGCAAGCCAAACGTGAAATAGCGGCAATACGCGCCATTGAATATGGACCGGGGAAAAGGTTCCCCGGTCTTTTTTTGATGTTTACGCTTTCGCCGTCCTTCCCGGCCCCGAGTGCGGCAAGAGGAAGGCGTCAAATTTTATAGTTGTTACAGTACAAGCATCGTCTTCCATTTTTTCTTAATCTATGATATAGTAAACGCAACACTTGATTTTCAAGGAGGTTGCAATGATGAAGAACAGGAAAGTTCTGGCCGGGCTTGTGGCCATTGTTTTGCTGTGCATGATGCTGCCTGCGATGGCGTCGGCAAACACGGGCAGCATGTATGTGAAAACCAGCAATGGCGGCAGCGTACATCTCAGAAAGGATCCCATTGCTCCGGCAAACAACGTGCTGACCGAGGTTCCCTATGGTGCTGTGGTTGACATCCTGAGCTACGTGTCCGACCATAAGTGGGCGCATGTCGCATACACGAGCGGCGGCCGCACCTGGGAGGGCTACATGATGACCCGCTACCTGGTGGTGGAGAAGCCCACCGGGAAGAAGGAGGATGACAACAAGTCCACCACGCCGCAGATGCCCAATTTCAAGAATTTTAAGCTCGTTGAGCCCTATGAGGTCGTCGTCAGGCCGTCCAAGCCTAACGGCTATGTGAACTTCCGCTGGGCGCCCTCTTACGACTGCCGCGTCATCATGCGCTGCTACGCCGGCTATCCGCTTACCGTAATCGCTCAGGACAATAACTGGGCGCAGGTGAGCGATCCCCAGACCGGGTATGTGGGCTTTATGTACCGCAAGTATATGACGGTCGTGGATGACGGGACGAGCGTTGGCGCGGTCCTCAACGACTGAGCCGCCGTGGCATAATCTATGAAAAGAGGTGCAAAAATGATGAAAAAGATTTTTGCGTTGCTGCTTGCTGTCATGCTGGTGCCGGCGTTTGCGCTGGCGGAGACGGCGGAACCCGTAAGCGTGCAGGTGAACGATACGCTGAGCATTTCGGTGGTTGTGCCCGATGGCTATGCGTTTGAGGAAAGCTGGTACGGGGATGTGCTCTATGCGCAAATGACCCCCGAGGAGGAAGACGGGCTGCTGATGGTTCTGTCCATGGGCTATTCCGAGGAGTATGCGGACCGTTCGATCAACGATTTGTCGGACGAGGAGCTGGAAAACCTGATCGCCGTCTCCAAGGAGGATTTCGCCAACCCAACGGAGACGATTTCCCAGACCTCGGAGGGAACCAAGCTCATCATCGTGGACGAGAACTCCGAGCATGACGAGTACGTGGAGATCTATACGGTCTATGACGGGTACTTCATCGGCCTGCTGCTGGAGCTGGCCGGGGATGTGCAGGTTTCCGAGGAAGAACTGGATGTCGCTGTGAAATTCCTGAGCGATATGCAGTTCCACCATACGGAGGAGTAAGACAAACCAGGGGCGTCGAAGCCCAGGAGCCACCGATTCCGAAAGGAATTGGTGGCCTTTTTTTTAAAGGCCCGCCGCGGGAAAGCGCGGCGGGACGAACGGGGATCAGAGGCGCTTCATGACGGGGATCACATCCAGCGGAGCGGGCGCGTCGATCCATAAGCCGCCCGCGTGCTCTTCGCCGGTATCGATGTTCTGCCAGCGGCCCGCGGGCAGGTAGACGCGCCGGGTCTGCGCGCCCGCCTCCAGCACCGGCGCAACGAGGTAGTCCGGGCCGAACATGTACTGCGTTTCCAGGCCCCAGCACACCTCATCCTGCGGGAAGTCGAAAAACATCGGACGCATGACGGGCTCGCCGGTCTCGTGCGTGCGCCGCATCAGGCCGCGGACATAGGGGCGCAGGCGCTCGCGCAGACCGAGATATTTGCGGCAGATGGCATAGACCTCCTCGCCGTAGCTCCAGACCTCGTTGTCCGCACCGGATGCGCACATGCCGCCACCGTGATCGCTCATGGGCAGCCGGTCGTGCGGCTCACGGTCGCCGTGCAGGCGCATCACCGGGCAGAAGCAGCCCCACGCAAACCAGCGGGCGAACAGCTCGCGGAAGGCCGGGTCATTCGGATTGCCGCCGTGAAAGCCGCCGATGTCGGTCGTCCACCAGGGGATGCCCGCCATGCCCATGTTCAGGCCGGCGGAGAGCTGGTTGCGCAGGCTTTGGAAGCTGGAGGCGATATCCCCGCTCCATACCAGCGCGCCGTAACGCGCCGAGCCGGCCCACGCGCAGCGAAGCAGGTTGACCACCGCCTCCGTTCCCGCGGCCCGCATGCCGTCGAAAAAGGCCTTGGCGTACATCACGGGGTACAGGTTGCCGACCTGCAAATTGCTGCCCACGTGGTAGCGATAGTTGTCAAAGTCGTAGACGCTGTACTCCGGCTCGGCTACGTCCAGCCAGAACAGCTTGACGCCCTTGTCGTAGTAGTTGCGCTTGACGGTCTGCCACACATAGTCACGCGCCTCGGGGTTGGTGGCGTCAAAGAAGGTGCAGCTTCCCAGAAACTCCATCGTGGTTTTCACCCCGCGCTCGGTATGCACCAGCAGCCCGCGGTTCCACATGGGTTCGTAGTTTTTGCTCTTCTGATCCACCGTGGGCCAGACGGACACCATCAGCGCGATCCCCATCTCCTCCAGCTCCCGGATCATCGCGTCAGGATCGGGCCAGTATTCCGGGTCGAATTTCCAGTCGCCCTGAAGCGGCCAGTGGAAGAAATCCACCACGATCACGTCGATGGGCAGGCCGCGGCGCTTGTATTCCCGCGCCACCCGGAGCAGTTCCTCCTGCGTGAGATAGCGCAGCTTGCACTGCCAGAAGCCCAAGCCGTATTCGGGCATTTCGGGCGGTGTGCCCACGGCCCGCATGTAGGAAGCATGGATTTGTGCGGGCATGTCGCCTGCGCAGACCCAGTAATCCAGCCCCTTGGTCGCCCACGCCTTCCAGACGGTCAGGTTCTTGCCGAAGGTCACCTCGCCGATGGCCGGGTTGTTCCACAAAAAGCCATAGCCCCGGCTGGACACCACAAAGGGCACGCTCGCCTGGGAGTTGCGATGCGCAAGCTCCAGCGTGCAGCCCTTGATGTCCAGGCAGTCCTGCTGGTACTGTCCCATGCCAAAGAGCTTTTCGTCGGGGTTGGCCTCGAAGCGGGCCGTCAGCCGGTAGTCTCCACCGGTGAGGCCCTTGAACTCGCGGCCCTCGATTTCCAGCGCGGAGCAGTCCTTGCTTTGCAGGTCGCGGCGGTTGCGCGCGAACTCCTCCAGCAGCAGCTCTCCCTTTTGATTGAAGAATACCAGCTTGCCGCCCCGCGTGATCTCGGCGC
>CALVKX010000024.1 GCA_944333375.1 uncultured Eubacteriales bacterium | reverse complement strand
CTCCACAAAGGAACCATACAGCCGCTTATCCACCTGCGAGATGACATAATCTTTATCCAGAATCAGCCTTGCACTTAGCATATATACCCCCCGCTTCTGCTCATTTCAGGCTGAATGCCATTTCGGCTTGTTCCATTCCGTCCGCCCGGGCCATCAAGCGGATTGCGCCGGCTTCGCGCTTCGTCCGCACATAAACGGCGCATAGTCCCGCAAACAGTTTTCGCCTCGGCAGCGCATCCACCTCATGGCTGGTGGGGTCGCCATTGGCGCAGCCCTGGATGACGCCCTGCCCCTCGATGGTAAAGCAAACCGCCGCATCCGCCTGTGGTACCCAGTTTCCCGCGTCGTCTACGGCGCGCACCTCCACCATAACGGTATCTGCGCCGTCGGCGTGCAGCTCGTGCCTGTCCGCGCAGAGAACCAGCCGACAGGGTTTCCCGGCCGTTATGACGACGTCCTCGGCCACAGGGTTCCCTTCGGCATAGGCAACGGCAGCCAGCGAGCCGGGCGCAAAGGGGATATCCCAGATGAGCTGCCGGTATACATCCGAAGTCTTTTTGCCCAGCGAGCGGCCGTTTAACAGCAACTCCACCGCGTCGCAGTTGGTCACCGTGTATACAGTGACGGTATCGCCCTCCTGATGATTCCAGTGTGCCAAGAGCTTTACAAACGGTTTCCTGTCCAGGAAGGCCTTCATGTAGTAATAGCCGCCCTTGGGATAGCCGCAGCTGTCCATCAGCCCAAATTGGCTGCTCACCGCCGGCCAGCCGCCCAGCATGGCCTCCCCGCGGTAATCAAAACCGCACCAGATAAACAGGCCGGCCACATACGGCTTGGGCGCAATGGCGGCAAAGGTATCCCGAATGGAATCGAAAATTTCCAGATGTTCGCTGTCTGTGCAGGCAATCATTCGCCTGTCCCGGTCGGTTACATACTGGCCGCGCGTGCCAAAGACGGCGGCGTTCTCCGAGCCAATCAGCGGGTGATGGGGATGCAGCAAATGGTATTCCTCCAGCGTATCCAGTTCGTAGTTGATGCCGGCAACATCCATCCACTGCGCCGCCCCCTCTTCGCCGAACACCGTGCGCCTGTTCATCGCGCCGGTCAGCAGTCGGGTATCATCCATGTCCCGCAGGGCCTGGGCCATGCGGCGGTAGATACGCCCGCCCTCCGCCAGGCCGCCCAGAGGCTCCTCGTTGCAAAGCGAGTAAAATACCACGCTGGGATGATTGCGGGCCCGCAGCACCATGGCCCGCAGATAGCCCAAGAATTCCTCGCCCGTTTCGAAATGGCGGTTTTCTTCCATGACAAGAATCCCTAGGCGATCGCATACGTCCAGCAGCGTCTCCTGATGCGGATGATGCACGCAGCGCATGGCATTGATGCCTATCTCCTGCAGCTTTTGCATGCGCATGGCAATGATGCTGTCCGGCAGCGCGATACCCATGCCCCCGTGTCCCTGATGGCAGCACACGCCGTGCACCTTCACCACCCGACCGTTCAGCAGGAAGCCCCGCTCTGCATGTACGGCAACGGTACGGAATCCGTGCACCGTTTCCGCCTCGTCCCGCCGGCCTTCGCTTTCCACCGCCGCCCGCACCGTGTACAGGGCGGGATCGTTCACATCCCACAGATGTGGATGGTCCACCACGAAGCGAAAATCCACCACAGTCTGCCCGTTGGCAGGAGCGACGCCTTCTGCGCTATCCGTTGCCACGACATGCCCCTGTGCATCATGCAGCGTCAGCGTTGCTGAGAATACGGCGGGCAAATAACCGATGTTCTCTACGGTCAATTCCCCTTTGGCCAGCCAACGTCCGTCCTCCTGAGGGGCGCTTTTCAGCCATATGCCCTGATGCGCCACATGGGTTGCTTCTTTTATATACAAATGGACGTGTCGGGAAATGCCGGCGCCCTCATATGCCCATAGCTCAATATCGCCTCTGTCTACAAAAATCGCCAGCGTGTTGGGCGCATCCATGGAAACCCGGTCCGTCACATCGACGGTAATGGGGGTATAGCTGCTGAAATGCCGCCGAATCAGCGAGCCGTTCAGATAGATTTCCGCCTCTCCGGCAATGCCGTCAAAATTCAGCAAAATCTGCTTATCCCGGCAGCTTTCCTCCAGCAGGAACTGTTTTCGATACCAGGCCGTGCCTCGCCGGACATGCCCTTGGGCCGACAGCGCAGCTTCGTCAAAGGGAACCTCCACCAGCCAGTCGTGTGGCAAATCCAGTTTGCGCCAGCCCGATACATCCCATCCGTCCAGCGCATAGGGGCAGCGCTGCCCCGCCTTGGTGGTCTTGTACGTATAGTGAGCCCCGGTATACCGGTCCTTCAGCCGCGGCAACTCTCGCGTAAAGTACCAGTCGAAATCAAACAGGTGTTGGCGACGGTTTCCGCTGTATTGTTCCATGGTTTGCTCCTTTGCGTGTTTCTGCGTGAATGGTTGACATGGGTTGTAGTGTTTTGTATAATGCAATCAAATCATGCAAAACCGTTCAACTTTGTTCATGAATCTGCTCCATGAGGCGCAGCATGCCGCGCCATACGTCATATTCTCCTGCCCGGGCCGTGCAGCCCAGCGCCTGACAGACGCTCTGGCGCAGCGCGGGGTTTTGACTGACGGCGCCGCCGGAAAAGGCCACGTTTTCCGGCAGAAACCCGAGGCAAGCCGCCGCCTTTGCATAGGCATCGGCGAAGGCTGCATAATAGGCCCCCAGCATCTGCGGCGCAGGCCGGCTGAGGATGTCCCACAAATCCCGGGCCTGCCCGGCTTCCTGCGGGTGTTTCAAATACTCCCATACCGCGCCGGCTGCCGGCTCCTGCCCGGAAATATCGCGAACGGCTGCGCGCAGCAGGGCTTCCAGCCCCGCCATATGACGGCCTCCCGGCAGGCCGGAAACGGTACGCAGATACATGCCGGGTGTCAGCCAGGGGCGATTTTCCCATGCGCCGACCTCCCAGGCGTTTGTCAGGACGCCCATCAGGCCTGCCGTACCTACGCTGATATGGAGGGTTTTCTCCGGCGTCAGGGAGGCGCCGGCGGCGCATGCCTGCTGGTCGCCCCAATCCGCATACACTGCCACGCCGCCCCATTTGCCCACAGGCTCCAGGCCTGTCACAATGCGGGGGAAGCGCAGGCTGTCTAGGCCGGCCGCCCGAATCAGCGGATGGTTCCAGCCGCCGTTGCAAATATCTGCCAGGCCGCTGGGCGCGGCGTTGGTCATGTGGCATACATGCTCTCCGGTCAACCGGCCAATCAGGTAGCCGCCCAGGGTACAAAAGCGCGCCCCCTGCGGCAAACGCTCCCCCTCTATGCCGCGGCCAAGCAAGGCGCACAGGGCAAGGTTCGCCTTCATGAGCACGCCGGAGGGCTGCGCCGCTTCTTTGCCGAGCCTGCGGATGATTTCCGCCAGATGTTTGCGCCCCAGGCCGTCACGCCAGGAGATATAGGGTGTCACAGGGCGAAAATCCTCGTCCGTCAAAATGCAGCCGTGCATCTGCGTGGAAATGAGCAGGCCCTCCGCATCCGGCGCGTCCAGGCCCTTCAGCAGGGCCAGCACTTGGTCAAAATATGCAGTTGCGTCCACCTCATATCGTTCGCCGCCCACCAGAAGCGGCGACGGGATGGGAAGCCGGGATTCCCGAATGACCTGCGCGTCATCCAGATAAGCCGCCTTCGTCCAGGTGGAGCCCATGTCCAATGCCAGACACCGCATGCTGTGCTCTCCTTTTCATCATGATACAGCAGGGAGGTTTTCTATGTTGACCATTGATCGCCAGCGGGCCGTGTTGGAGTACATCCAGGAACACCACTCCGCTACCGTGACGGAAATGAGCAAACGCTTCTTCATCAGCGAAACGTCCATTCGCCGTGACTTGGCACGGCTGGAAAAGGCCGGTTTGATTCGCAAGACCTACGGCGGCGCGGTTCTTGTGGACGGCAACAACGAGGTGCTTTCCCTGGTGGCCCGTCAGCAAGTCGAATCCGAAAGCAAAATCGCCATCGCCAGGAAGGCGGCCGCGCTGGTTTCCAACGGTCAGATCATCTTTATGGATTCCAGCAGCACAGTGCTGTCCATGGTGCCCTTTCTGTCTCACCTGCAGAACCTGTCCATCATCACTACCAGCCTAAAAACCGCCGCCATGCTCATGGACTATCCGCAGTTGAAGGTGTACATCGTCGGCGGATTGCTGAACCCCCGTACATTCTCCATCAGCGGCTCGCTTACCTGCCAGATGCTTGGCGATATGTATGCGAACATGTTTTTCGTCAGCCCACGCGGCGTGGATGAATCGGGCACCGTTTTCCTGACGGACGAGGAAGAAGCCGCCACCCGCCGCATGATGATGAAGCATTCCAACAGGAACATTCTGCTGTGCAGCACCAGCAAGCTGGGGCAGCGCAGCGCCTTTTGCATGTGCAACCTGCAGGACATCAACGGCATTGTGTGCGAGGCGGCCCCGGCGCCGCAATGGCTTGAGCTGTTTGAGAAATCGGAATTGCAAGTGTACTGACTTCCGGGAAGAATCCGGGAGGGAAGAAGGAGGTTTTCCTTCTTCCCTCCGGATGGTATGCCGGCCCGTGTGTCAGCGCACTGTCAGTTGCTGCGGGAGTCCCAGTACTCGTTAATCTCTTCGGTCCAGATGGCTCCGCCTTGCTCGTTCCATTCCTGGACGAATTGCTCGAAGGTCGCGTCAAAGTCGATGTCCGCATTGCAAATGAGTTCTGCGGTGTAGGTGGTAATCAGCTTGCCAATGGTGGAGCCGAAATCCGGGTAGCTCTCGGTGGTGGGCATCACGGGGGAGGGCTCGACGGCAGCGCTAATGACGGCGCGCTCGTCGTCATAGTCAGAGGAGAAAGAGGCGCCAAAGTAGGACAGACGATGCACCCAGGCGTAGGAACCGCGGCCCAGTTCAGCCAGGTTCGTATCCTCGGTCACCAAATCCACAATGTTGCCCTCCTCGTCATACTCCCAATGGGTGCCTTCAATGCCGTACTGCACCAGCATCATGCCTTCCTCGGTGGCCAGGTAGTTGAGCAGCTTGATAACGTTGTCCGCATGTTCCGCCCCATCAAATACCACAAATTGGATGTTCTGGTTGACGGTACGCATGTGGGCCTCGCCATTTTCGTCCCGGAAGGGAGGCACCACGGCCAACTCGGCTTCGGGCACGGCCTTGTACAAATCCGCAGTCCAGCTGGAAATCGCCGGATCCAGAATGTCGGTGGAGTAGTCCCAGGCGCCATACACATTGGTGTACAGTTTGTCCAGGAACTGATCGCGGTTGGTCAGCAGATAGTCGGGCTCCATCAGGCCGTCCTGATACAGTTTGCGCAGCTGAGCCATGGCGTTCTTATAGCCGGGCATGTTGACATAGTAGACCAGATCGCCATCCACTTCGTTCCAGCCCTTCTGGAAGCCGTTCTCGGAGAACACATATTCGCTCAGGCAGTTTTGGAAGTAGGAGATGGTGCCGCCATGGCCGCCGATGGCGCCGGGCGTATCGGTCAGCAGGGCCACGTTCTCCTGAAATGCCTTCATGGTGTTGTAGTACTCTTCAAAGCAGGTGGGCATGGCCAGTCCCAGCTTGTCCAGCCAATCCTGGCGAATCATAACACAGTAGGTGGAGCCATCCTCCAACACGCGGCAGGGAATGCCCCACTTCTGGCCGTCGCCATAATCGTAGTAGGCGGTATCGGGGCGAGTGACCTGAATGTTGGGGCCGTACTGGGCAATCAGCTCGTCCACCGGCTGAATGATTTCATCTTCAATCAGCTCAATGAACTCATTGGGATAGCTGGACCACCACACCTCCATACCGTCCGGGTACTCTCCGCTGGCAAAGAGCAGCTTGCACTGCTGGGCATAGCCGTCGGTAGGCCACAGCTCCCATTCGATGTCCAAACCGGTGCGGGCTTCCAATTCCTTGAAGATGATGTTGTCGTTGTCGACGGCGTCGCCCAGGTTACGGGCGATAATATGGACCTTGTTGTCCTCGTCCGCCATACCGGAAACGGGAAGCAGAGACAGCGCAAATATCGCGCAGAGCAGAAGGGGAATGAGTTTCTTCATGGCTTCAGTCTCCTTTTCTGATTATTTGATCGGACGATATCTCGCCCGCATCAACCTTTCACAGCGCCCACCATGACGCCCTTGACGAAGTACCGCTGGATGAAGGGATAAATGCACAGCACCGGCACCACCGACACGAACACTACGGCCATTTGCACCGTGCGGCTGGAGGTTTTCATGCCGGCCTGGCCATCGGTGCCGCCGCCCAGAATATCCGGCTGTGCATTGATGAGCACCTGCTTGAGAAACACCTGCAGCACCCAGTTTTCGCGCCGGTTGCAGTAAATCAGCGCGCTGAAATACATGTTCCAGTAACCCACGCCATAGAACAGGGCAATGGTGGCAATGCCCGCCAGCGATAAGGGCAACACAATGCGCAGCAGGATGGTATAGGTGCCTGCGCCCTCAATCATGGCAGATTCTTCCAGGCTGTCCGGGATGGAGGTGAAGAAATTGCGCAGGATGAACACATTGTAGCTGCTGACCGTGCCGCTGAGGATCAGCGACCAGAGGTTATTGAGCAACCCAAAGGAGCGGATGTTGAGGTAGGCGGGAATCATGCCGCCGGAAAAGAGCATCGGAATGAGGAAAAAGTACGTGGCAAATTTATATCCCTTGGGCTTGCGGGAAAGGCCATAGGCCGCGCCAATCGTCAGGACCATGCTGATCAATACGCCAAAGAACATCACATACAGCGTATTGCCATAAATGGAAATAATATCGGGGGTGTTGAGCACATACTCATAGCCGCTCATGTCAAAGCCCTGAGGCCAGAGGATTATCTGCTTGCCCACCAGGGCCATGTTGTCGCTCATGGAGACGCACAGCACATACCACATGGGGTAAAGCATCACCAGGCCCAGCACGGTGACGATAAGATAGATGACCGCACGGCCCGGAGACATGCGGTTATTGGGGGCGTGTTTCCTCCTGGTCATCTTTACAGCACCTCCTGATCAAACCGCCTGGAGATTTGATTGGCAGTCATCACGAATATCAGGCCAATGACCGATTGGAGCAAGTCCGCCGCCGTGCCCACGGCATATTTGTTATCGCCAAAGGAAATACGGTACACAAAGGTGTCCAGCACCTCGCTGGCCTTGTATACCAAATCGTTTTGCAGCACGAAAATCTGGTCAAAGCCTGCATTGAGAATGCCGCCCATGCGCAGCACCAGCATGGTCATGATGGTGGGCAGCAGGCAGGGCAGCGTGATGTACCAGACCTGCTGCCGGCGGGACGCTCCGTCTACCACGGCGGCCTCATACAAAGACGCGTCAATGCCGGCCAGCGATGCCATGTAGACGATGGTTCCCCACCCCACGCCCTTCCAGATGTCGGAAACCACCAGCATGATACGAAAGCCCGCAGGCTCGATCATGAAGGTCAGGCGTTCGCCGCCCAGGGCCACGCTCAGCTGGGAAAAGATGCCGCCCTCGGGGGCGAAGAAAGTGGTGATCAGACCGCCCACCACCACCCACGAAAGAAAATGGGGCAGATACATCACCGTCTGCAGGGTGCGCTTGTAGGCGTTGGAGCGCACCTCGTTGAGCATCAGGGCCACGATGATGGGGGCGGGAAAGCCCGCAAGGATTTTCATCAGGCTGATAATGACGGTATTGGCAATCACGGTGCCGAACATGGGGTTGTTAAACAGCGTTTCGAAATTCTCCAGTCCGACCCACGCGCAATCCCACATGTCCCTGGTGATGCGGTAGTCCTTGAAGGCTACCTGGATGCCCAGATAGGTCTTGTAACGGAAAAGCAGCAGATATATCATTGCCGGCACGATCAGCGCCCACAACGCCACGTCCCGTTTCCAACGGACATACTTACTGCGACGGGGAATCGTATTGGTCATGACGGAACCCTCCTCACTTTTGCTTGCTCAAATCCGCGTCCACAAAGATGATGTCATGACGGTTGTATTCAATGGTAAACAGCAATCGGTTTCCCTCTACAAAGCCGTCCGGATAGCAGAACGCGCCGGGGAAGTCGCTGATGATGCGCCGGTCGGCAAAGGAGGCCATCTCGTCTTCGCTGAGCCAAACGGCCAGCGGATTGCGCCCTTTGAAGCCCTGCACCGGGTTGGGCGTGTGCACCAGAGCGATGCGGCCATCGGGCACCCGAAGCAGCTTGGGCTTGTTGCTGGGGTTGGGAATATCCGTAGGGGCGGGAACGGTGAATGTGGCGCCGCCGTCATGGGACTCGGCATAGTATAGTCGACCCGTGCCGGGCACCCGCAGCAGCATGGCGATGCGACCGTCGTTCAACTCCAGAATCGTCGGCTCGCTCCAGATCCAGCGTTTGCCGATTTCTCCCGGCATGGGCAACGTCGCCTGGCCTACATACCGCCAGGTGCGTCCCTCGTCGTTGCTGACCAGGATGCGGTTTTCCACCCGGTCAATATCGGCATGCAACCACCTGAGCCCCTCGCGGAGAAGGCGGTCGTTTTCTTCCTGCGTAATGGGGTAATGCTGGCAGGCCATCATGTAACGGCCGTCCCGGAGCCGAATGACACCGCGCGGGAAGGCGTAGGTTTCCTCGCCTGCAAGCGGGCCGACAGAGCGCCAGGTATAGCCGTTATCCGTGCTTTCCCTGCATTCGCTCCTCCAGTTCAGGAACGCGCCGTTGTGCAGCGTCAGGTACACCACCACCCGGCCGGGAAAGCAGGCCACCTCCGTCAGGTACACAGCCTGTCCGTCCTCGGGACGAATGGGCGCCGGAGCGGACCAGTTTTCGCCCTCGTCTTCGCTGTGAAATACATACACCCGATTGCCGGGAGCAGGCTCTGTCACATCGCCGCACTGGCTGACGCAGAGCATTTCGCCATTTTCCATGCGGCGCAGAATCGGCTCGCAGCTCAGCGTATTTCGATGGACCAGTCGGAGTCGATTCATGCCCGGCCCTCCTCTTTTTCAAGCAAATCCTTCGCTTGTTCCAGCTGTCCCAGCACGCCGCTGTACATGGCGCTCAGCTCACTTCCCACGCTGTAGCAGTGCATGCCGCTTTTCCGTGCCAGAGAGAGCAGCAATGGATGGGCGGTAATGATGCCGGAAAACTTGCCCTGCCGCCTGGCGGAAGCTGCCACACGGCTGATGGCGCGCGCGATATCCGGATGGTCGTACTGGGCAAAGATGCCCATGTGTTGGCTAAGGTCATTGGGGCCAATCAGCACACCGTCCACACCCTCTACGGAGGTGATGGCGTCGATATCCTCTACGGTTTCCGGGGATTCAATCTGACAGATGACGATAATTCTCTCGTTGGCTTCCGCCAGCAAATCGCCGATATGTTCGTTGCTGTATCCCGTATGAGCGCGGAAGGTGGAAATGCCCCGGCAGCCTTTGGGCGCGTATCGGCACAGCTCTGCCAGCCGCCGCGCGTCATCGGCGCCGGTCACATCGCTGAGCAGAATGCCATGCGCGCCCATGTCCAGGTATTTGGTGATGTTGGTACGGCTGGGCTGGGTAACGCGCACAATGGTGGAAATCTCTGCGCCATCCGCCACGGCTATCAGGTTGGCCACCTGAGACATATCAAAATAGCCATGTTCGCAGTCGATAAGGATAAAGTCAAACCCGCAGCGTGCAATCAGCCGGGTGATATTGGGCACATACATTTCCGACAGCATAATGCCATAACTGTTTTTCTCGCTCAGCAGCTGTTCCCTCAATGCCTTGCTCATACGCTTTCCTCGCCTTCATTTTGTATCCCTTTGCATGCATACGCTCCGTGTATGCCCTGCGAATCCCTGGTATATCCCCGCCTGGACAGGCATGGTCAAAAAAACAGGCAAAACATCCGGGCATCGGAGGATATCATGAACGATTCCCATGAATGCATGTCTATTGCAAACGGCGCATACAGACATCCAGCCGGCCGGCTTCCACGGGACGGTTCGTTTTCTGCATGCCCTGAAGCACTGCGCTGTACAGGGCATAAAAGGCTGCTTCGTCCTCCGGGACGCCAACGTCATGCAGCCGCCGGGGCATGCCCAGCTTATCCAGCACGGCCAACACCTCGCCCATATTCCAGCCCGTATAATAGGTCTGCGCGTACATACCCAGCGCCACGATTTCTCCATGGAGGTAAGGGCGCGATTCCTCCGGAAAGCACATGCGCACCCCGTCGTAGAGGCAATGCGCAATGGCTGACTGGTGGTTCCAATGAGAAGCCAGCCCGCTCACCATGCCTGTTCCGACCAGGGTCAGCCACACCATTTCCTCCACGGCCTCGCTGGCGCGGCATGCCTTTACATCGGCCATGGCCTGTCCGGCAATGGCCGTTAGCCTGTCGAACACATGCTGTGCCAGCGTCACGGCCGTGCGCATGGCAGGGCATGCCAGCGAAGGCTCATCGTAGTGATGCATCTCCACCAGCTTGGCAATGGCGTCCAGCATGCCGGCACAGGCGGAGCGCACAGGCTGGCGCGCCAGCACGTCCATGTCCGCCAGAATGCAGTCCACCTCCCGATCAAAGAACACAGCGCCTTCCGTGCGCCCTTCCATGGAATACACCACCGAAAGAGGCGCATAGGCAGCGCAGGTGGCACTCAGCGTGGGCGCCATCAACATCCGAGTCTTCGCCATGTTGGCCACCAGCTTGGCGATGTCCATGATGCGTCCGCCGCCCATGCCCACAATGACGTCGCATCCGTCGGCCCGGGCACGTTCGCACAGAATTTGCGCCTGCGACAGATTGCAGGGGGCGGCACAGATTGTAAACGCCCTTTCTCGGAGGCTTTGCAGTTCGGGATACAACGACAGCACCGCTGCGAAGGACTTCTCCCCGGTCAGGAACATGGGGTTCTTGCCCAGCCGGGCGATTTCGCTGTCCAGACGGAGCAGCGCGCCGCGCTCCTGAAGGTAGCGTCCGCAGCCCAGCTTCCATGCATCATCCGGCTTGTTCAGTATCCACACGGTCTGATCCCCCCTGTTCTAGGCGCCGTATTCCGCCAGCGCGTCCGCCATATGGCACATGCCTCCGGAGGCGCTGACTGCGCGCAGGGAGACCCGCGCCGCCGCGTGGCCGTAGACCAGCGTTTCTCTCAGCGGCAGCCCACGCAGGGTAGCCAGCAGCACGCCGGCGCAAAACGCGTCTCCCGCTCCCACGGTTCCCTTGATATATCCGTCCGGCAGAGGTTTCGCAGCCTCCCAGGCATCATGCCCCTGCCTGTCCATGCCAAATGCCCCCTCCGGACAATGGATGATGACCCGCTTGCCGACGCCCATGTCCAGCAGCTTTTTTAGCGCCGGCCGCATGTTCTCCCGCAGCAGGCAACCGGACCTTTCCCGCAGGGGAAGTCCCGCCGTTTTTCCGGCCTCGATTTCGTTGACCGTCAGGTAGTCCAGGTATTTCAGGGCCGGAGGCACCACCTGCAAAAAGCGTTCCGAATCCTCGCTCACCATGTCTACCGAGGTTTCAATGCCGCGCTGATGCAGCAGATGGAGCAGGCGGGCCAGGCGAGTGCCGTATTCGGCGTCCGGGCTGTCCAGACGCTCCATGAGCAGCACATAGCCGATGTGGATGAGCTTGCAGTCCAGCTTGTCCAGCGGCACATCGTCAATGTCGAACTCCGCACATGCGCCGCCAAACTGTACAAACGTGCGGCTGCCCGTGCTTCGTTCGGCCAACACGTCCGTAAAGGAGGTCACGCTCCGTCGCAGCACTTGCGATACGTCAATGCCGTGCCGTGTCAGCGTCTCCAGGACCATATCGCCATCCGCGTCCCGACCGACCACGCCCACAGCGCCGATGGCCAGCTCGGGGTCCAGAATCGCCAGATCGATGCCCGTGTTGCAAACGCAGCCGCCGGTGCTTCGGTATACATGGAGTATCTTGGCCAGCTCGCCTCGAGGCGGCAGCGCTTCGATGCACTTGATGTGGTCCACGATAAGATTTCCGGCAAACACAATATCTCTCATGGCGGCCTCAAGCCTTTTTGCTGAACAGCTTCAAAACCCGAAGCATGTCCTCGGTCATTTTCTGTGTGGCGCACAGGGCCACATCGTGGAAAAACAGACGCTCGGGCCTTGTATGCGCCAACTCCAGCACGGCCCTGCCGCCTGCCAGCGATGCGTAGGTGTAGTAGTTGATTTTGCGAATGCCTGCTCTGATAACACGGCGGTAGTCGTCATCCGTCAGCCCGGAGCCGCCATGCATGACCAGCGGCAGACCGCCCGTGGCTGCCCGCACGCGCTCGATGACCGGGACGGACAGCTTAGGCAGCGTCTTGTACACGCCGTGCACCGTGCCAAAGGAGATGGCCAGGGCATCCACGCCGGTTTCCTGGAAAAAGCGCGCCGCCTGGTCCGGGTTGGTATAGAAGTCCTCGGGGGTATAATCCTTCAGCTGCCCTTTGAGATTGTCAGGCATGCAGCCCAGCTCGGCCTCAACGGTCATGTCCAAAGCGTGGGCCATTTGGGTTATGCGTCGGGTCTCGGCGATGTTCTGCTCGTACGGTTTGTTGGAGGCATCATACATGACGGAGGTAAAGCCTTGCCGAATGGCGCGAACCATACAATCTTCCTCTGCGCCATGGTCCAGGTGAACGCATACCGGCACACGGCTCCGCCTGGCCAGCGCCAGCATGATGTCCCCCGCCAGCTCCTGGGAGATATATTCCTCATGCGCGCCGGCGTGTTGGAGGATGACCGGCACATCCAGCTGTTCCGCCGCCGCAACGGCGGCTCTGGCCGATTCCAGGGTTGCGCAGTTGAACGCGCCCGCTGCACATTGATTCTCTTCCGCCCAGGAAAGAATGGATTTCATATTGACCAACATGACGGCTCTTCCTCGTTTTCTTGCATACGGCCCGGTTTCAAAGCAGCTCCATTTTATATCCCAGGTATTTTTCAAGCGCTTCCCGCACCACGCCCGCCCACTTGCCATGGGCGACGGCCACATGATGACGATAACCGTTTTCGCACATATATTGCAAAATGTTCTCTGTTTGCCCGTTTTCAAACACCGTCCCACAGCCGAAGAACGCCTCCTCTATGGCGTCGTCCGTCAGCCGCCCCTCTGCTGCAAAGCCGAACAGTGCGCCGCCCTCCGTTTTCAGGCTGCCGATGGTCACATCATCCTGCATCACCTTGCCGCTCACCACCCCCACGCCGGAACCCGCGCCGTAAAACTTGCGGAACATCAGATGCTCCTTTACGGTCATTTCGCCGCTGAAGAAGGAGCGCGGCACAGCCGAGCAATGAAACAAAATGCACTTGTTCTGCTCTGTTCCGTAATTGTTGTTCATATCCATCAGCATGACCGGCCTATCGGACGCCTGTTGCATAGCATACATCATGACCGCGTTGTTGACGTCCAGCTCACAGGAAGCGGGAATGCCGCGTTCGGTCAGGTCGCTCATCACCAGGCACGGCGCAATGCCGCATACCTTCTGAAACTCATCCCAGCAGCGAATGGCCACAGCCTGCAGGTCGTATTCGGCAATCAAATCATCGAGCACCACGCTCAGCCGCGCCATGGGTTCCAGCTTCCGCTCCGGCACTGTCGCCAGATGGGAAAGCCGCCGGCAGCGCTCCGCCATTTGGATGGCATCCACCTTCTCCATCCTGTCAAACACCAGGGATAAATCCATGGTTTCTACATTGACATGGGCATTCTGCATGGCGATTTCGTCGATACGCACCGTCTTAAAGGCGGTAGTGCGGGCGCCGATTGCGCCGATGTTCAGGCGGCGCAGATGCTTCACGACCCGGCAAATCCCGGCAAATTGGCGCAAATCCTCCTGAAAAGCAGGGTCGGAAGGGTGCACGGTCATGCTCTTGGTCAGCGTGTATGGGATGCCGCACTGGCGCAGCACATTGCACATGGCCAGCTTGCCGCACAGCGCGTCCCGACGGTGGGCAAAGTCCATGAGCCCGATTTCGTCCGGATATGCCTGCACCAAAACGGGCACATTGGCCTGCTGCAGAGCGGCCGCAGCGCCGTTTTCATCGCCAAAGTTGGGAAGGCACAGAATGACGCCGTCGTATTCCCCGGAGTGAGCCTGGAGAAACTCGGCATACTGCCTGCCCTCCGCGCGGGTTTCCACAGCGCCCAAACGGGTCGCGTCTTCCTCCATGCAAATGCAGTGATGGCCGCTGCGCACCACGGCCTCCGCCAATTCCCTGCGGGCGCCTGCGATGAGTTCGCCCGGAAAAAACCCGCGATTTCCAAAGAATAAGGCAAACGTCAACTTTGGCATCTATTCAATCCTCCATGCAATTTATACGTTTTTGCAACTGGTTGATTGGCTATTTTCATATTAACATGCGCAAATAAGCAATGCAATACGGTAGAAAACATGGCAAAACGTGATGTTTTACGCCTTGTTTGAGCAAAAATGTGCAAAAATGAGCGTGCGCAGATAAGCATAGCAGTGTATATCTATAGGGGTTTGTTTGTTTTTTCCACTTTCCCCCATATTGTTGGAAAGCAGGGCACATCCGCCGAACGCTCCCAATCGACATAGATGGCGAAACGCCCGGAAGACGGGGGGATACGGCATAACAAATGCACCGCCCTCTTGCCGTAAGATGACGGTGCGGATTTGGCGGAGCAAAGCACGCAATATCCGAAACAAAAAAACACATCCGAACCGTTTGAAGGGTTCGGATGTGCGCGATTTGGTCAGACCGTCCGAAAAGGAGAGAAATCCCGCAGGCTCCAGTAGAGACAGGGGGACCTGAATGTCCTCGCTCTGTACTGTATACAAGATAAAGAAGGTATGGTATAATAAAGAAAAAGCGGTGAGCGCATGAGCTATATCCAAAGCATTGCATCGGAGCAGACGTGGCTTCTGC
>CALVKX010000023.1 GCA_944333375.1 uncultured Eubacteriales bacterium | reverse complement strand
GGCGGGCAGGAGTTGCCCTGATCGTCCACCAGGTCCACGTCAAAGATGGGGCTGGGCTTGCCCATGCTGCCGGGGCACGCCTTCATGAAGGGGAAGGTGGCCAGGGTGACCACCAGCTCCGTCTGGCCGAAGGCCTCCAGAAGCGGGATGTTCGTGCGCTTGAGCCACTCGGCGGCCATGTCGGGGTTGAGCGGCTCGCCCGCCACGGCGCAGTGATGCAGGTGGCTGAGGTCATAGCCGGCGAAGTTCTCCTGGAGCATGTAGCGGTACATCGTGGGCGGCGCGCAGAAGGTGGTCACGCCGTAGGTGCTCATCTGCCGGAGGATGTCGCGGGCGATGAAGCGCTCAAAGTCGTAGACGAAAACCGCGCTGCCCGTCAGCCACTGGCCGTAGAGCTTGCCCCACACGCTCTTGGCCCAGCCGGTTTCCGAAATGGTGAAGTGCAGCCCGCCGTCCTCGCACTGCTGCCAGTACAGGCTGGTCACGATGTGGCCCAGCGGGTAGAAGTGGTCGTGCGTGACCATCTTGGGCATGCCGGTGGTGCCGCTGGTGAAGTAGAGCAGCAGGAGGTCATGGTTGTGCGGGTAGGCGTCGCCCGCGGGCTTGTCCCATACGGGGCTTTGCAGGGGCATTTCCAGCTCGTAGCTGTGGAAGCCCTCGCGCTGGCCGCGCAAAATCATCACATGCTTGAGGCTTTCGCACTTCTGCATCGCCACCTCCGCGCTCCTGAGCACGCCCTCGTCCTTGTGGGAGATGACGATCATCTGGATGCGCGCCGCGTCCACGCGGTAGAGCACGTCCTTTTCGGTCAGCAGGTGCGTGGCGGGCACGCCCACGGCGCCCAGCTTGTGCAGGGCCATGAGGATGGGCCAGAATTCGAGGTGGCGGCGGAGAATCAGCATCACCTTGTCGCCCTTGCGGATGCCCAGGGACTTAAAGAGGTTGGCCGCGCGGTCGCTCTCCTCCTTGAGCTGCCCAAAAGTATAACGGATGCAGGCGCCGCTTTCGTCCGTCCACAGCACGGCCAGCCGGTCCGGCTCCTCCCGGGCGATGCGGTCGGCCACGTCGTAGGCGAAGTTAAAGCTCTCGGGGCGAGTGATGCGGAACTTCTTGTTGAAGTCGTCGTAGGTCGAAAAGGTGGTCGGGCACTTGAGATAGTCGTAGCAGAGCGGTTTCATCACGCCTTCGCCCCCTCTTTGATGACCACCGCAATGAAGCGGCAGTCGCCCTCCACGGCGTACATGACGTGAGGCAGGCTGGAATCGTAGTAGATGCTGTCGCCGGGCTGGAGATACAATTCGTTTCCGCCCAGCACGATCTTGAGGGTGCCTTCCAGCACGTAGTCGAACTCCTGACCCTCGTGGCTGTGGGCCTGCTTCTGCGTGCCGGGCGCATCCTCGCGCACGGTCACCATGAAGGGCTCGGCCAGCTTGTCACGGAAGTTGTAGGCCAGATGATGGTATTCGTACTGCTGGCGGCGGTTGAACTTGAGGCCCTGGCCGCGGCGGGTGAGCACGTAGCCGTGCAGCTTGGGGCTCTCGCCGGTCAGCAGGTCGCTGATGTCAACGCCCAGCACCTCCGCGATGTTGAACAGATGGGAAAAGGAAAAGTCGCGCTCGCCCGTCTCATAGGCAAGGTACTCGTCCTCGTCGATCCCGGCACGGGAAGCGACATCCTGGGCGCTGAGCCCGGAGATGTCGCGCAGGTCGCGGATGCGCAGCGCAATGAGGCGCAGTTGTTCGGTGTTTTCCGCCATGACAGACCCCTCCATGTGGCGCGGAATGCGCCAAATCAATATAAATAAGAATATACGAGGGAAGCATACCATGCCGGAGGGAAAGGTGTCAAGGTTTGTATACAGGTTTTACATCGGAAGGGTTCAGAGAAGGAAGATGGGCGGAATAAAAATGTTAGATTTGGAATATAATTGCACCATATCGCGTGTGTTGTCCTTTTCTGGAAACGTGATATACTATGTATGGGGAGGATTCCCCGACCTAACCGAGAAATGAGGTGAATGTCCATGACTATTACCAACCTGGAGCAGCGTGCCTACACGCTGGAAGCGCTTCGCAAAAAGAAGGGCTTCATTTGCGATATGGACGGCGTGATCTATCACGGCAACCTGCTTTTGCCGGGCGTGCGGGAGTTTGTGGATTTTTTGAAGCGGGAAAAGAAGAAGTTCCTGTTTTTGACCAATTCCAGCGAGCGCGCGCCCAAGGAGCTGCAGCAGAAGCTGGAGCGGCTGGGGCTGGAGGTGGATGAGAAGCACTTCTACACCAGCGCCCTGAGCACGGCGGCGTTTCTCAGCCAGCAATGCCCCGGCGGCAGCGTCTACGTCATCGGCGAGCCCGGCCTGGTGGGCGCGCTCTATGAGGCGGGCTTTACCATGAACGAGGTCAACCCCGACTATGTGGTGATGGGCGAGACGCATGCCTACAGCTTTGAGAAGATCGAGCGCGCCGTACAGCTTGTGCTCGGCGGCGCCAAGCTGATCGGCACCAACCCGGACCTGACCGGCCCGGTGGAGGGCGGCATCGTGCCCGCCTGCAAGGCGCTGATGAGCCCCATCGAGCTGGCCACCGGGCGCAAGGCCTATTACCTTGGCAAGCCCAATCCGCTGATGATGCGCCACGGCCTGAGCCTGCTGGGCGTTTCGCCGGACGAGTGCGCCATCATCGGCGACCGCATGGACACCGACATCGTCGCGGGCGTGGAGAGCGGCATCGACACGGTGCTTGTGCTCAGCGGCGTGACCACGGAGCACGAGATGCGCAAGTTCCCCTACCGCCCCCGCTACGTGCTTGGCGGCGTGGGCGACATCGCGCCCAAGGCGAGCGAAAAGGCCCGCTGAGGCGGCGCTTGCACAACGGCCGGCGGGGACGGATGTTCCGTCCCCGCCGGCCGTTTGCCGTTAGCGCCTGTCCACCACGGGATCATCGCCCCGGTCGTTGAGGTAGCGGTCGATGATAAAGCGCGGGCGCGCCTTGGATTCGTTGTAAATCTTGCCGATGTATTCGCCGATGACGCCCAGGGAGAGAAGCTGGATGCCGCCGATGAGCCAGATGGAGGCCAGCGTGGAGGTCCAGCCCAGCACCGCGTGGCCCGCGATCCAGGACACCAGCGTATAGAGCAGCATCAGGAGCGAGACGACGAAGATGATGACCCCGGCGGTGGTGATGAGCCGGAGGGGCTTGACGGAAAAGCTGGTGATGCCGTCGATGGCGAAGGCCAGCATCTTTTTGAAGGGGTACTTGCTCTCGCCCGCGAAGCGCTCGCTGCGGTCGTAGGCGACCACGTCGCTCTGGTAACCCACCAGCGGCGCCAGGCCGCGCAGGAAGAGATTGACCTCCCCAAACTGCGAGAGGGCCTCCAGGGCGCGGGCGCTCATGAGGCGGTAGTCCGCGTGGTTGTAGGTGATGTCCACGCCCAGGGAGCGCATGAGGCGGTAGAACATGAGGGCGGTGCCGCGCTTGAAGGCGGTGTCGGTGTCGCGGCGGTTGCGCACACCGTAGACCACGTCGCAGCCCTCGCGGTACTTCTCGATGAAGCGGTCCATGGCGTCCATGTCGTCCTGGAGGTCGGCGTCCATGGAGATGGACATGTCGCAGCGGCCGCGGGCCGTCATCAGCCCGGCCAGCAGGGCGTTCTGGTGCCCGCGGTTGCGGCTGAGCTTGACGCCCTCAAACATCGGATCTTCCTTGTGCAGGGCGCTGATGAGCTCCCAGGTGCGGTCGCGGCTTCCGTCGTCCACCAGCAGCACGCGGCTGTCCTCAGAAATCAGCCCTTTTTCCTTCAGCGCCGCCATCTTCTCACGCAGCCTGCGCGAGGTTTCCGGCAGCACCTCCTCCTCGTTGTAGCAGGGAATGACGACCATCAGCCTGTCAGCCATTCGTTCAAACCTCCTTTTCAGCGATGGTAAAGGCCGGGGACAGGACCGTCACGGCGGTGTCGTTCATCACCGCCTCCGCGCGCACGCGGTAGACGCCCGGACCGGCGCTCGTTCCGTCCCTGAGGCGGCCGTCCCAGTAAAGCACGGTGCCTTCCGGATCAAGCTGCATGGGGCGCGTGCTCTGACGGTGGCAAAGGCGGTGGACCACACGGTCCTCCTCATCCACGATGCTTACGCTCAGCGCGCAGGGGTACGCGTGTCCGATAAAGATGCTCAGCTCCCGGCCGCCCGAGGGATCGAAGGTATCGGCCACGGAAGCCGTCAGGGTCATGTCACCCGTGTCCGGGGGGATGCTGATGACGCGGCCCGCGTGCACCGTCAGCTTGCCCTGGTCGATGGTGACGAGCTGGACCAGCGCGTAGCCGTAGGCGCCTTCCGCCAGCTCGCCCAGGGTGAGGGTGCGCACCTTGCGGCCCGCGGAGATGGCGCCCGGCTGGTCGCCGTAGGCGGTGAAGCGCTCGGCCTCGTCGTAGATGAGCTGCGCATGGTCAAATTCCCACTTGCCGTCGCGCTGGTAAACCACCTGATAGGCCACCCGCACGGGGCGCATGGCGATGAACTCGATGGTGATCTGCCGCGAGGTGCGGCTGAGGGTCGTGCCCGAGAAGGTCACGTCCATGATGGGCGCGCGGCCCATCCCCGTAGGCAGGGGCGCGGTGACGTCGTAGCGGAAGACCACAAAGTCGTCCGACTGCGGATAGACCTGCGGGGTGGAGGCGGCATGGTTGAGGACGAGATATTCATAGAGCTCGCTGAGGACAACGCATCCGTCCCGGTTCTGGTCCGCGGGGTAACCGTAGGCGGCGCTGAGGCTCTGGGAAAGGGCCTGGGTGAAGTAAAAGGAGCCCTGCGCGGCCGCATCGGTTCCGCTTTGGTCGTCCACGCTCCAGTACCAGCTCTCCTCCAGGGCGCCGCTGGAGGTGATGACCTTGAAATCATCGCCCAGAAAATGGACCTCCTCCGGCAGGGAGGGAAGGCCCTTGCCGATAAACGCGCCGGAATTGCAGGCGTCCAGAATGAGGACCTTGGTGCCCAGAATACCGTCAAAGGCCGCTTCGAGCTGGGCCGGGGTCACGCCGCTCTCGGTCTGGCCGTCGCTGAGCAAAAGCATGGGCTCCTCGCCGCTGGCGGGATCGTAGACGCCGTGGGTGGAAAGGTAGAGGTAGCACACGTCGCCCTCGCGGGCCTGGCCGAAGGTCTTCTGGATCAGCGCCGTGAGCTGCTCCGCGCTGGTGACGGGCTCGGGAGGCACGATGATGGCGT
The DNA here is from genome assembly GCA_944333375.1 of uncultured Eubacteriales bacterium. The sequence continues at coordinate 9,806 of CALVKX010000023.1, read as the reverse complement.
TGAGCGGATAGAGCGCGCCCTGAAAGACCTCCTGCATGGCGGTGACGTTGTTGGTGGAGCTTGGATAGGTGTCGGGCTTTGAAACGAAGTGGTCCACCCCGATGAGCAGCGCGTATTCCCCGCGCTGCTGGGAGGCGAGGATGCGCGAGGCCTCCTCCTGGGTGACGGCATCGGATGCGCGCACCGGCCGGGCGGGGACAAGCAGAAGCGCCAGCGCACAGGCAAATGCGCACAGCCGCCTGAGATGCATGAACGTCCCTCCCCTCTGCTTCAAGCTCAACACAAGGACTATTGTACACCATTTATCCCCGTTCGTACAGGCCTGAGCCTGATGCGGAAGAAGTTACAAATCGGCGCTCAGGTCCGGCGCCTGGCCGCCCGCGCGGCCATATCGGCATGCGAGCGCGCAATCCATTCCCATAGCTCCCCGTCCAGCTCCTGTGGTCCTGCGATCTGGACGTGGTGCGTGTATCGCCCCGGCGCGGGATTGGCCACGGCGAAAAGGCGCGGGCTGACGAGCGGCTCGCTCAGGCCGAAGCTGACCATCAGCACCCCGCCGCGGCTGCGCGGCAGGGAGACGAACAGATAGCCCCGCGGGTCCAGAAAGGTGATCTGCGTCTTTTGCATCTTCATGGCGCTTTGGGGCCAAAGCGCCATGGCATGCTCGCAGAGCAGCTCAAACAGCCCCAGCGCCCGGGGCCGCTTATCGAAAAAGAACAGGATATCGCCGTTCATCTGCGCTTCCTCCCGGATGGCGTCGCCCTCATGTGAAACCGTTAACAAACAGTATAGCAGAATTCACGGCCTTTGTCACGGCGGCGTCCCCCCGGGCAAGTTTTACACCTCTTGAGGCGCAGGATTGCCGGCATGCCTTGTTTGCCAATTCCAACCTGTGGTATAATAGAAGGTACAACAAACCGGGCGTGCCGGCCGCACGGCCCCATGGAGGTATCATGAGCGATACGCGCAAGCAGACCGTCCTGCTGGTGGACGGATACAGCCTGATCTTTCGCGGCTTTCACGCCCTTCCGCTGCTCACGGCTCCCGACGGCGCCTATACCAACGCCGTGCACGGGTTTTTCAGCATGCTGCTCAAGGCGCTGGGGGACTACCGTCCCGACGGCCTGTGCGTGATGATGGACATGCACGCCCCCACCTTCCGCCATACCCTTTACGATGCCTACAAGGGCACCCGCAAGCCCATGCCCGAGGAGCTCAGGCCGCAGCTTCCCCTGATGCGGGAGATGCTGGAGGCCATGAGCATCCGCATCTGCGAGATGGAGGGCTATGAGGCCGACGATCTGCTGGGCACGGCCGCCCGCCTGGCCAACGAACGGGGCATCCATGCCTATCTGCTCACGGGCGACCGCGACAGCCTGCAGCTGGCGGGCGGGGAGACGGAGATCATCCTCACGCGCAAGGGCATCACCGAAAGCCTGCTGCTGGACGCGCAGGGCGTGTACGATACCTACGGCTTCACGCCCCAGCAGGTGCCGGACATGAAGGGGCTGATGGGGGACAGCAGCGACAACATCCCCGGCATCCCGGGTATTGGCGAGAAGACGGCGCTCAAGCTCATCGGCGAGTACGGATCGCTGGACGGCGTGCTGGAGCACGCGGACGAGGTCCGCGGCAAGCTGGGCGAGAAGCTGCGCGCCGGTCGGGAGATGGCGCTGCTCAGCCGCGAGCTGGGCACGATCTGCCGCACCGCGCCTCTGGAGATCGACTTTGATAATTGCGGCTGGGACCGCATGGCGCAGGGCATACCGCTGCTGGAGCGCTACGGGCTCAAGACCATCAGCCGGGGCGTCGTCACGCTTCTGGGCGGACAGGCTCCGGCGCAGGTGGAGGCCCGCGGGACCGCCGCCAGCCGCCGCGCGGCCGGAAAGGACGCCAGCCCCGTCCCCGCGGTGATGGCCGTGGAGCCGGAGGACGATCTGCCCGCGCCCGAGCCGCTTTCGGGCGAGCGCGTGATGACCGCCGCGCAGGACATCCGCGCGGCCGCGGACGAGCTGGCCGGGCGAAGCCCGGAGTGGCTTTCGCTTTGCCAGACGGAGGAGGAGATCACCCTCCTCACCCCTGACATGGAGCTGTGGCGCATGCCCATTCTGCGCGACCTGACCGGCGCGGGGCTGTACGAGGATCAGATTTGGGGCGCCCTGGAAAAGCTGCTTTCGGCGGCTTCCTTTATCGTGCACGGCGCCAAGGCGCTGTGGCACGCCCTGGAGCGCTACCGCCTGCCGCTGCCCCGCGTGCGCCGCGATACGATGATCGCCGCCTACCTCCTGCACACGGCGCAGAAGAACTACACCCTGCCCCTGTCCCTGACCGCCGAATACGGCCAGGAGGCCCCCGCCGCCCCGACGGCCTACGACGTCTACGCCCTGAGCCTGCGCCAGGAAAAGCGCCTGGCCGCGAGGCGGATGACGCCGCTGCTCACGGACATTGAGCTGCCCCTGACCCGTGTACTGTACGATATGGAGCGCGTGGGCTTCCTGGTGGACGAAGGGGTGTTGAGTGAGCTGGGCGCATGGTTTAGCCGGGAGATTGAGCAGTGCCGCGCCGCCGTGTACGCCGCCGCGGGGGTGGGCGAGTTCAACCTCAACAGCCCCAAGCAGCTTGGCGAGGTGCTTTTTGACAAGCTGGGTCTGCCCGCGCCCAGGAAAAAGAGCCAGAGCGGCTACTCCACCACCGCCGAGGTGCTGGAGGGCCTGGCGCCCTATCATGCGATGATTGAGCCGCTGCTTCGCTACCGCAGGATGGCCAAGCTGCAAAGCACCTATGTCGAGGGCCTGACCAAGCTGCGCGGGAGCGACGGGCGGGTGCATACCACCTTTGACCAGACCGCGACCGTCACCGGCCGCATCTCCAGCCTCGAGCCCAATTTGCAGAACATCCCCATCCGCACCGAGGAGGGGCGTGAGATTCGCCGCGCCTTTGTGGCCGAGGCGGGAAGCGTGCTTCTGGACGCCGACTACAGCCAGATCGAGCTGCGCGTGCTGGCGCATATGAGCGGAGATGCGGCCATGTGCGACGCCTTCCTCAGGCAGCAGGACATCCATACCCGCACCGCCGCCGAGATCCACGGCGTGTCCATGGAGGCGGTCACCCCCGAGATGCGCCGCGCCGCCAAGGCCGTCAACTTCGGCATCGTCTACGGCATCAGCGGCTTTGGCCTGGCGCGAAACGCGCACATCACCCGGCGGGAGGCCGACGGATTTATCAGAAAGTACTTTGAGCGCTACCCCGGCGTGCGCGCGTTCATGGACGCATGCGTGGAAAAGGGCCGCGCGCTGGGCTATGCCGAAACGCTCCTGGGCCGGCGCAGGGAGCTCTTTGAGCTCTCCAGCCCCAACCGCAACGTCCGCAGCTTCGGCGAGCGCGCCGCCATGAACACCCCCGTGCAGGGCACGGCGGCGGACATCATCAAGCTGGCCATGGTGCGGGTGGCGCAGGGACTGAAGGAGGGCGGCTACCGCGCCCGTCTGATCCTCCAGGTCCACGACGAGCTGGTCGTGGAATGTCCTCTGGAGGAGGTTCAGGCGGTGAGCGCGCTTTTGCAGCGCACCATGGAAGGCGTGGTCAGCCTCAAGGTGCCGCTGGTGGCCGAGGTTTCCAGCGGCAGCGACTGGGAAAAGGCGCATTGAACCGGAAAGGCGGTTTTGTAAGTAGTATAGAAAGGGGATCTGCAAATGAAGATCATCGGTCTTACCGGCGGTATCGCCTGCGGAAAGTCCACCATCGCAAGCCTGCTGAGGGCCATGGGTGCGCTGATCGTGGATGCGGACGCCATCAACGACCAGCTCACCGGGCCGGGGGGAGACGCGCTGCCGTTAATCAGGGATGCGTTTGGCGACTACGTGTTCTACCCCGACGGCACGCTCAACCGGCCGGTGCTCAGCTCCATCGTCTTTCAAAACGAGGAGGCGCTGGAAAAGCTCAACGCCGCAACGCATCCGCTGATCCAAAAGCAGATGCTCGAGGAGATCGAGACCTGCCGGAAAATGGGGACGCTGGTCGTTGTATTGGATGTGCCGCTTCTCTTTGAGGCCGGCCTGAGCAGCCTGGCCGATATCACCGTGTGCGCCTCCGCGCCCGAGGAAATGCAGATCCAGCGGCTCAAGACCCGCAGTGGTCTGGACCGCGAGCAGGCGCTGCGCCGCATCCACAGCCAGTGGCCGCTGGGGGAGAAGGAGCGCCGCAGCGACATCGTGATTCATACCGACAAGCCCATGGAGGAGCTGCGAAGGGAGCTGCACGCGCTCTATCTGGAGTGGAGCAAGCCGGAATTCATCTTCTGAAAGGAGCTGTCATGAGCTTTCGACCCGTGCTTTTTCACGACCTGGACGATGACGGCGCGCCGGTGGATTATACCTACGTCTCCTCCGTAAACGAAGGCCGGCGCAGGCAGCGGGCGCAGTCCATGCATGACCAGGAGAGCCCCTCGGCGGCGGTTGTGCGCCACCGGGCCGATCCCTACGGACGTTCGGCGGTGGACGCCTATGGCACGCGCGCGCGCAGGAGAAGCGGCGAAGAGGCGCGCGGTACGGTGATGACGAAGCTGCTCAGCGCTGCCGATGGTCCCGCGCCCGCGCAGAGCGTCGCCTACCCGGAGGATTATGCCATTCCCGACAATCCCTTTGACCCGCCGCCCGAGGCGCCCCGGCCCGTCCGCCGCGCACGCCCGCTCCGGGACCCGGCCGAAGGGGAGACCCCTGCCGTCAGCGCGCCGGGCACCGGCGCGCGCATCGCCATGCCCTCGCAGCCGCCGGCGGCAGCTGCCCCGGACGGCTCAAGCTTTGAGCCGCCCGCGCGGCCGGAGCTGCCCGACTGGCTGCGCGTGGCGCAGCAAAACAACCTGCCCCTTCGCCGTCCCGAGGGACCGCGCGTGCAGACCGCTTCCCGGACCGGGGAGGAGCCCGCGCCTACGGATCCCCTGGGAAGGCCGCTTCGCCGCACGGCGCCGCTGCCGCGCCCCGAGGGCGCCCTGCCGCAGACCGCCGAGGAGTATGAGGACGCCGGATATCCCCAGCAGCTTTTGCAGCAGCAGCGGCAGATGGAAAACAGCCTGGCGGCGCAGCCGGTGCGGCGCAGGCATGGCGCGCAGTATGCCATCAGCGAGCGCCGGCAAAATCCGCCCGCCCCGCGCGAAGCCGCTTCCCGACAGTCCTATCCGCCCGATCGCGCCAAATGGGAGCAGCAGACTCAACCCGCCGCCCAGGCCGCGCCCGCCGCGCCGATTCCCCAGGGCGGCCGCGGACAAGCCTATGCAGCCGTCGCGCAGTCCGAGCCGGCCAACATGCACCCCGTGCGCGCCTATGCCGCCCGGCTGGGCTACGGGGATCTGGACACTCCCCTGCCGGACCCCGCCGCTCCCATGGAGCCGGACGAGGGCTGGCACGTGGAGGAGGAGCAGGAGGAAAAGCGCCCGCGCCTCAACATCCCCTGGCTGCCCATCGCCGCCTTTGCCTGCGCGTTTGCGGCCCTGGGGCTGTGGATCGCGCAGATGAGCATGGACCGCCAGACCCAGCAGGTGCTGGCCGCGCGCGCGGCGCAGGAGGCGGCCGTGCGGGAGGCGCATCCCTACTACTACGAGGAGCTCATCGAGGAAAAGGCGGCCAAGTACAATCTGTCGCCCGCCTTCGTGGCGGCTATCGTGCTCAACGAAAGCTCCTTCAGGCCCGATGCGGAGAGCAGCGTGGGCGCGCGCGGCCTGATGCAGCTCATGGACGACACCGCCGAATGGATCCATGGCAAGATAGGCTCGGACGGTGGCTACAGCTTTGACAGCATGTACGACGCTCCGACCAACGTGGAATATGGCTGCTGGTATCTGAACTTTTTGAGCGAGCGGTTCCGGGGCGACCCGGTGCTGGTCGCCGCCAGCTTCCATGCGGGGCAGGGCGAGGTGCAGAACTGGCTCAACGACTCCCGCTACAGCCGGGACGGGCTGACCATCAACCTGGACGACATGATCGACGGACCCACCAAGCAGTACGCCGCGCGCGTGCTGGACGACTATGCCGCCTACAAGCGCCTGTATTACGAAATCACGGAGGATGATGCATGAAACGGTTGGTTTGCCTGCTTTTGTGCCTGATGCTTATGCCCGTGTGGGCGTTTGCCGAGAACGTGGAGGACTCGCTCCTTGTGGGCATGATCTCCACCCGCACCACGGAGATCCGCCCCCTCACGCCTCAGGAGCGCGACATGGTCTCCCTTTACGGCGTGGTGTATGAGAGCCTGGTCACCGTGGATGACAACGGCCTGCCCCAGCCGCTTCTGGCCGAGAGCTGGACGGAGTCCGGCGGCGGCAAGACCTGGACGTTTACCCTCAGGGAGAACATCACCTTTTCCGACGGTACGCCCCTGACGGCGCAGGACGTGGTGGCCAGCGGCCAGTACATCCTCAACCTCGCCAAGAACGACCAGGGGCTGGACCGCGGCTTTTACGGGAACATCCGCTATTTGGTGTCCTCCTTCAGCGCGCAGGACGACCGCACCGTGGTCGTCAAGGCCGCGCGCGACTACTACGGCCTGCTCTACAGCATGACCTTCCCCGTGGTCCCCGCCTCCCAGGTCGAGATGGCCAACCCCGTGGGCACGGGCCCCTATGTCATCGCCAGCTTTGAGCCCGCCAGCTACATGCTGCTCAACGCCAATCCCTCCTGGTGGCAGACCCCGCCGCAGGTTGAGGAGATCACCGTCACCTTCTACCCCAACAACAAGGACATGATAAACGCCTATGAGTACGGCCGCGTGGACACCGTCTTTACCCGTTCGGTGGCGGCGGCGCAGTACAAAAGCGGCATCAACTCCCTCTCCATTTCCTACTCGACCCGGCAGTTGGAGGTCCTGCTCATCAATCACCGCGAGCGCTCCTTCCCGCTGGACAGCCTCAAGGTGCGCCAGGCCATCCGCTACGCCATCAACGTCGACCTCATCTCCCAGAACGTCTACATGGGCATGACCACGAAGGCCAATACGCCCATCCCTTCGGACAGCTGGCTGTACTACGATCAGGAGAGCACCTTCGTCTACAACCCCGACAAGGCCAGAGCGCTTTTGGCCGAGGACGGATGGGTGGACCTGGACGGCAATGGGATTCTGGACAAGCCCGTGGAGGGCGCGGAGGAGCCCAAGCACCTGGTGCTGGGCCTGTGGGTGTACGAGGACCCCGAAAACGACGTGCGCTTTGAAACCGCCAACATGATCGCCGATATGCTCTGGGAGGTGGGCATCAGCATCCACGTGGAAACCGTGAGCTATGACGAGTGCAAGACCGTGCTGGAAAACGGCGGCTTTGACCTCGCGCTGTGCTCCTTCCAGATGGACGTGGTGCCGGACGTGGGCTTTTTCCTGCGCAAGGGCAACGACCAGAACTACGGTCGCTACAACTCCAGCGAGATGACCTCGCTGATCGACACCCTGCGCACCCAGGAGGATCAGGCGGACTTCGCCTATACCAGCCAGGCCATCCAGCAGCAGTTTGCGGCGGACGTCCCCTTCATCTGCCTGTTTTATCGCACCGGGGCCATCCTGACGCGCAAGATGTTCACAACCGTCCGCTCCATCCGCGAGTTTGAGGTTCTGCGCGGCATTGAAGCCTTCGGGCGCTGAGGAGGTGGCAGCCTTGACATGGAGACGTCCGCTTGCCTGGATGCTGGCCGCGCTGCTGCTGGCCGCGCCCTGCGCCCTGGCGACCACCTTTGAGGAATTGGACGAGGAAACCCTCGCCCGGCAGGCGGAGGAGGCCACCGCCACCCCCGATCCCGACGCCACGCCGGTGCCGCCGGAGCAGGTGTACGCGCTCTCGGATGTGAACAATCCCGAGGGCGACGGCGAGACGCTCATCGAGGAAGGCGATCGTCCCGAATTTGTGGAAAAGCTGCTGGAGGTGGCGCGCGGCGAGCTGGGTTATGCCGAGGGCCCCAATAGCTTCACCAAGTATGGCCTGTGGAGTGGCGACGCCAACGCCGAATGGTGCGCCGAGTTCGTCTGCTGGTGCGTGGACCAGGTGGACCAGCGCTACGGCACCAGCCTGCTCAACGTGATCTATCCCAACTACAGCGGGCAGAACACCGGCCGCGACTGGTTCATCAAGCGCGGCCGCTTCGTCTACCGCAAGGGCAACTGCCCGGACTGGGGCTACCAGTGGCTGCTGGGAAGCGACCATCTGCTCCAGAAAAACGAGTACATCCCCCGCTCGGGCGACCTGGTGTTCTTCAGCTACAACGAGGCCGGAGACACCGAGCACGTGGCCCTGGTGGAATACTGCACCCGCGACGCGGAGGGCAACGTCGTCATCCATGTCATCGAGGGCAACAATCCCTCCAGCGTGCAGCGCAACAGCTACTTCCTCAACAACAGCCAGGTGCTGGGCTTCGGCGCCTGCGAGGACGTGGTGGGCACCACCATGCGCTACGGAAACAGCGGCGATAAGGTGCTTTTGCTCCAGCAGGCGCTTAACGCCCTGGGCTATCTGGAGGAACAGCACCTCACCGGCGCCTTCGGCGGAAACACCCGCCGCGCGGTGATGGACTTCCAGGCCGGCATGGAGGGCAAGACCGTCAACGGCCTGGCGGACCGCGAAACCCAGCAGGCCATCGCCGCCGCCCTCAACGAAATGACCTACAACGATCCCAACAGCTGGCTGGTCACCGACTAGCGCCACGGACCGGCCCAAAGGAGACGCCCATGTCCTTTGCCCATCTCCACCTGCATACCGAATACAGCCTCCTGGACGGAGCCAACCGCATCAAGCCCCTGGTCAAGCGGCTCAAGGAGCTTGGCTTCACGCACGCCGCCGTGACCGACCACGGGGTGATGTACGGCGCGATTGACTTCTACAACGCCTGCATGGACGAGGGCATCGTGCCCATCATCGGCTGCGAGGTCTATATCTGCCCCGACCGCTTTGAGAAACACGGCGCGGCGCGCGAGTACAGCCACCTGATTTTGCTGTGCGAAAACCAGACCGGGTATCACAACCTCGTCAAGCTCGTCAGCGCCGGATTCACGGAAGGCTTCTATTATAAACCCCGCATCGACTACAACATCCTCCGGGAGCACGCCCAGGGGCTCATCTGCCTCTCGGCGTGTCTCAGCGGCGATCTGCCCAAGCTGCTGTTGCAGGGGCGCATGGAGGACGCGAAAAAGTACGCGCTCCAGATGCAGGCGCTTTTCGGCAAGGGCAACTACTTCGTGGAGATCATGGACCACGGCCTGGAGGAGGAGCGCAGGGTTCTCCCCCGCCTCAAGGCGCTTTCGCAGGAGACGGGCATCCCGCTGGTGGCCACCAACGATTGCCATTACCTCTACCGCGAGGACGCGGCCGCCCAGGAGGTGCTCATGTGCATCCAGACGGGCAAGACCCTCCAGGATGAGACGCGCATGCGCATGGAGACGGACGAACTGTACGTCAAAAGCGAGAGCGAGATGCTCTCGCTCTTTGCCGACTGCCCCCAGGCCGTTCATCAGGCGGGCGAGATCGCCGCGCGCTGCCGTGTGACGTTTGAATTTGGCAAGCTGCACCTGCCACGCTTCCCCATCGAAACGGGCGAGACGGCCCTGGAGATGCTCACCCGCCTGTGCCGCGAGGGCCTGCAAAAGCGCTATCCCGGTCAGGCGGACGACCCGCAGAGTGAGCCGTCCACGCGCCTTGCCTACGAGCTGGACATGATCTCCCGCATGGGGTATGTGGACTACTTCCTCATCGTGTGGGATTTTATCGACTACGCCAAGCGAAACGGCATCATGGTCGGCCCCGGCCGCGGCAGCGGCGCGGGCAGCATCGTGGCCTATAC
>CALVKX010000022.1 GCA_944333375.1 uncultured Eubacteriales bacterium | reverse complement strand
ACCCTGACCAACGTGGACGACGCCGAGTTTGAGCGCATCATCCGCCGCCATGCCTCGCCGCTGTATGTGAGCGTGCACGCCACCGATCCCGCGCTTCGCTGCCGGATGATGAACAACCGCTTCGCGGGCGACATCCTCGGGCGCCTGACGCGCCTCAAGGACGCGGGCATCCGCTTCCACTGCCAGATCGTCGTCTGCCCCGGCTTTAACGACGGCGAGCAGCTCTTGCGGACGCTTTCCGACCTGCGGGCCCTTGCGCCCGCGGCGCGGACCGCGGCCATGGTCCCCGTGGGCCTGACGCGCTTTCGCGACGGGCTGGAGCCGCTTCGCCCGTTTACCAAGGCCGAGGCGGAGGCGCTGCTTGACGCCATCGCGCCTTTTCAGGAGCGCTGCCGCCGTGAGCTGGGCACCACCTTCGCCTTCCCCAGCGACGAGTTTTTCTGCCTCGCCGGGCGGCCCATTCCGCCGGAAAGCTGGTACGAGGACTTCCCGCAGATCGAAAACGGCGTGGGGCTGCTGCGCCGCTTTGAATGCGAGCTGGAGGAGGCCGAGCGCTTCGACCTGCCCGGCGATACGCCTCCCGCCAAACGCTACCTCATTCCCACGGGCGTGAGCGCCGCGCCGCACCTCATGCGCCTGGCGGAGCGCTTCGCGCCGCCGGGGGTGAGCGTGCGGGTGCTGCCGGTCAAAAACCGCTTCTTTGGCGAGACGGTCACGGTGACGGGCCTGCTCACCGGGGGCGACGTGCTTGCCGCCCTCACGCCCGATCAGGTGGCGGATGCGGACGAAGTGCTTCTGTGCTCGGTGATGCTGCGCCACGAGGGCGATCTGTTTCTGGACGACATGCACATCGACGAGTTCCGCAGGCGCGCGCCGCTGCCCCTGCATGTGACCGGCTGCGACGGTCAGGCGTTTTACGACGCGCTGCGCGGCCGCTTCGACGATTGAAGGAGGGAACCCCATGGCCAAGCCGCTGGTGGCCATCGTAGGCCGCCCGAACGTGGGCAAATCAACGTTTTTCAACAAAATCGCGGGCCGGCGCATCTCCATTGTGGAGGATGTGCCGGGCGTGACGCGCGACCGCGTCTACGCCGACGTGGAGTGGATGGGCCGCCGTTTCAGCATGGTGGACACCGGCGGGCTGGACATGCGCAGCGAGGACGTGCTGCTCTCCCAGATGCGCCGCCAGGCCGAAATCGCCATGGACACGGCCGACGTGATCTGCTTTTTCTGCGACGGCCGCGCGGGCCTGACCGCCGAGGACGAGGACGTGGCCAACTACCTGCGCCGCACCCGCAAGCCGCTTTTGCTGGTGGTCAACAAAATGGACTATCAGGGCATGAGCGACCAGCTCTACGAGTATTACAACCTGGGCCTGGGCGATCCCATCGCCATCAGCAGCACCAACATGCTGGGCCTGGGCGACCTTTTGGAGGAGATTGTCAGGCGCCTGCCCCCGCCCGCGCCGGGCGAGGCCGAGGAGGAGGGGCATGTCATCCAGCTTGCGCTGGTGGGCCGGCCCAACGTGGGCAAGAGCTCGCTGTGCAACCGCCTGCTGGGCCAGGAGCGCACCATGGTCAGCGACATCCCCGGCACCACGCGCGACGCCATCGACACCACCTTCACCGATGCGGACGGCACGCGCTACAACATCATCGACACCGCCGGCATGCGCAAGAAGAAGGCCGTGGAGGACGAAACTTTGGAGCGCTACAGCGTGCTTCGCTCCATCGCCGCCATCGACCGCTGCGACGTGGCGCTTTTGCTCATCGACGCCCAGACCGGCGTGACCGAGCAGGACACCAAGATCGCCGGGCTCATCCTCAGCGCCGGCAAGGCGGTGCTGGTGGCCGTCAACAAGTGGGACGCCGTGGAAAAGGACACCAACACCATGGAGCAGTTCCGAAAGAAGATTTTAAGCGACCTCAAGTTCATGAGCTACGCGCCGGTGCTGTTTCTCTCCGCGCTCACCGGCCAGCGGGTCAATACCGTGCTCGCCGCCGTGAAGGCCGCCTATAAGCAGTACAGCCGCCGCATCCCCACGGGCGTGCTCAACGAGGCCCTGGCCGACGCGCAGGCCAGCCTCCAGCCGCCCGTCTCCGGCGGCCGCCGCCTCAAGATCTACTATGCCACGCAGCAGAGCACCTGCCCGCCGACGTTCGTGTTCTTCGTCAACAGCGAGGAGCTGATGCACTTCGCCTACGAGCGCTACCTGGAAAACCACCTGCGCAAGAGCTTCGGCTTCGCGGGCACGCCCATCCGCTTCATCCTGCGGGAAAAGACCAGGGACTGAAAAAAACCGCCGCGCCGGAGATGCATCCGGCGCGGCGATTTTGTCTATCAGCCGTGTTTTTCATGCCTGCGCTGGGCGCGGCGCGCCTTGCCGGCTTCAAAGTCGGCCTTTTCCTCCTCCGTGCGCACGTCCAGAGCGGGCACGCGGGCAGGCCGTCCGTCCGGGCCGATGGCCACCATGGTCAGGTAGGCGCGGTTGACGCGGGTGCGGTCGTGCGGGCGGTCCAGGTGCTCCACATAGGTGTCCACGCAGATCTCCATGCTGGTGGTGCCCACATAGGTCACGCGGCCCAGGAGGGTCACGGTGTCGTTGACGTGCGCCGGGGCGAGAAATTCCAGATGGTCCACGGCCGCGGTGCGCGTCTCCATGCCGCTGTGGCGGCGGGAAACCACGCCGGCGACCACGTCGATCCACTGCATGAGCGCGCCGCCAAAGAGGGTATAGCTTCCGTTGACGTCTCCGGGCATGACGATGTGCGCCTGCTCGGTGCGGCTGGCGGATACGGGCTTGGAGGGTCGGTTTTCAGTCATGGGTTGCGTTCACTCCTTTGCTGGCCTTCTGCGGCCGTTGGGGCAGGACCGGGGGCGGGAGGCTCCCCAGCAGCGCGCGCAGGCGCGCGCCCAGGAGCTCGGGGTCAAAGGCGGTCAGAAACAGCAGCCTTCGCCGGGGCATGGGATGCAGGGCGAACAGGTCCGGCGCCTCCTGAATCAGCCGCTCCCACAGCGCCTCCTCGCTCAGCCCGCGGCGAAGCTCGGCGTCCACCTGCGTCAGCGCCTGCGTGCGGCTGCAAATCAGCGGCAGGAGGTCCACCGGCGCCACCACGAAGCTGGGGTCCGGCACGCCGTCCACCGTGGCCAGGTGCACCCGCCCGTCCATCAGCGCCGAAAAGGACGGCACGGCCCCGGCGCAGACGGGATGGGGCAGGATGTCCATGTCCACCCACGCCGCGTGGGTAAATTCCGGGCGGCGGCTGGCGGCCCTTCGCAAAAGCAGCGGCTTGCTGCGAAGAAAGTGGTCGGCGCGGCTCATGCCCAGGTTCAGCAGGGCGCGGGGGAGGACGGCGTTGTCGGGGTAGCTCTGGGTGTTGGGAAAGCCCGCGCGCAGCAGGCGCTCCTGCGCGCCGCCGGTATAGAGCAGCAAGGGCAGGCTTTCCACGGCCTTGAGAAAGCCAAAGCGCAGGATGTAGGCCGCCACGGGCCGGCGGGGGCGGGGAAGGTCGATAAAGGCGGTCACCAGAAGCGGCATGTAGCGCTCGCTCAGGCGCATGCGGGCCGCGCGGGTGCGCTGGGCGAGGCGCAGGCTGTAGGGCAGGCGCTGGGGATAGGTGTTTTCCACCCCGAACAGGCCCCAGGTGGTCCTCACGCCCGCGCGGCGCTGGTCGTAGCGAAAGCCCGCGAGCTGTTCAAAGCGGCTGAGCGTGGTGCCCGGCAGCGCGTCGGGCACGGGGCGGCGAAGCCAGCGGCGGGGCGGCTCGCGCAGCGGCCAGAGCGGCGCGCCGGGCAGGGCAAAGACCGCGTAGCCCGCCACGTAGGCGGCGATGGACAGCGTATCGAGCGCCAGGTCCGCCTCCCGCAGGAAGCGCACAGGCCCGAAAACCAGCGCGGGGTCCGCCACCAGCGTGCGAACAGGTCCGGCGGCGCAGACCAGGGGAAGCCCGCGCACGATCTCCGCCGCGCCGTCCTCAAAACGGTCGGCCAGCGCGGGCAGGCACGCCTCGGGCGGCACCGGCGGGCGCGGCGCGGGCGGGGCCTTGGCGCATACGCGCGTGTCGGCATCCGGGTCCGCCGCGGGCGCGGGAATCCCCTCCACGGGCGGACTGACCGAGGCGGTCAGAAGCGCGGCGCGCGGACAGCCGTGCTCCAGGGCGAGCAGCCGCGCGTCCCATTTGGGCGAAAAGCCGTGCGGCCCCGACAGGTGCAGAAAATGCGTCTCGTCGCTCAGGAGGGGCAGGGCGGCCTTGAACGGCTCGTCCCCCTCATAAAACACCGCATCCGCGGCGTCGGGAAAGCCCTCCCGGCACGCCGCGGGCACGCAGAAGCGAAGCCCCGCGGGCCGCGCCGCCGCCGCCAGGGCGGCAAGCGCCGTCTGCGCGGCCTCATCGCTGCGCGGCAGCGCGGAGAGAATCACCATCAGGCGCGGAGAGAGCACCGCGCGCCACCCCCCTTGGCAGGCAAAGACTGGTTTCATTATAGGGCATGGCCGCGCGCGCGTCAACACATTGACAGGCGGCCCCGCTCCTGATAAGATGAAGCTGCCAGGAAGGGGGATGCGCATGCGCATTATGATTACGGGCGCGGGCGGCTTCATGGGCCGCAATTTGACCGAGGCGCTCAGGGAGCGCAGGGGGGAGGACGCGCTGGAGCTCATCGACGCGGCGACCCCGCGAGAGGCGCTGGAGGCCGCGTGCGCGCGGGCGGACTTCGTGTTCCACCTCGCGGGCGTGAACCGTCCCCCGGACCCGGAGGCGTTCATGCGGGAGAACGGGGACTTCACCGCCGGGGTCATGGCGCTTCTGGCGCGGGGCAAGCGGCCGCCCGTGGTGCTCTCCAGCTCCATTCAGGCGGCGTTGGACAACCCCTACGGCCTGAGCAAGCGCGCCGCCGAGGAAGCCGTGGCCGCCTACGGCCGCGCCACGGGCGCGCAGACGTTCATCTACCGCCTGCCCAACGTCTTTGGCAAGTGGAGCCGGCCCAACTACAACAGCGTCGTGGCGACCTTCTGCCACAACCTGGCGCGCGGCCTGCCCATCACGATCAACGACCCGGAGGCCGAGGTGCCGCTGGTCTACATCGACGATGTGGTGGAGGAGTTTTTGCGCGCGCTGGGGCTTGCGCCCACGCGGGACGGCGAGGGCCGATGCGCCGTCCGGCCCGCGTTTCGCATCACCGTGGGCGGCCTGGCGGAGGCGCTCAGGGGCTTTGGCGCCATGCGCGACCGCCTGGAATGTCCCGACCAGTCCGATGGCCTGACGGCGCGTCTCTACGCCACCTATCTCAGCTTCCTGCCGCCGGAGGACTTCGCCCGCTCGCCCGTGGTGCACGCGGACGCCCGGGGCTCGTTTGCCGAGCTTCTTCACCTGGGCGGCCACGGGCAGGTGAGCGTCAACGTCTCCCGCCCGCATATCGTCAAGGGCGAGCACTGGCACCAGACCAAGCACGAGAAGTTCGTTGTGCTCAGCGGCGAGGGCGTCATCCGCTTTCGCAAACCCGGCGACGCGACGGTGATTTCCTATCGGGTATCGGGCGATGTGCCGCAGGTGGTGGACATCCCGCCCGGCTACACCCACAACATCGAAAACACCGGCGATACGGACATGATTACCCTGATGTGGGCCAACGAGCGCTTTGACCCCGCGCGGCCCGACACCATCCGTCTGCCTGTGGCCAAGGAGGAAACGCCATGACACGAAAGCTCAAACTCATGACCGTGC
Source organism: uncultured Eubacteriales bacterium (assembly GCA_944333375.1). The sequence continues at coordinate 9,757 of CALVKX010000022.1, read as the reverse complement.
TGGGCACGCGGCCGGAGATCATCCGTCTCTCGGCGGTCATTAGCTGCGCGGACCGCTATTTCAACCACGTGGTGGTGCACACCGGCCAGAACTACGATCCGGCCCTCAACGACGTGTTTTTCCGCGACCTGGGCCTGCGCCATCCCGACTTCTATCTCGACGCCGTGGGCGGCGACCTGGGCGAAACCATGGGCAACATCATTGCCAGGAGCTACCAGGTGATGGCGCGAGAGCAGCCCGACGCCGTGCTCATCCTGGGCGACACCAACTCCGCGCTCTCGGCCATCTCCGCCAAGCGCCTCAAGATCCCCATCTTCCACATGGAGGCGGGCAACCGCTGCTGGGACTGGAACGTCAGCGAGATGATTAACCGCAAGATCGTCGATCACATCAGCGACATCAACCTGCCCTACACCGAAAACAGCCGCCGCTACCTGCTGAGTGAGGGCATTGACGGAAAGACCATCTTCGTGACCGGCTCGCCCATGCGCGAGGTGCTCGAGCGCCACCGGGATAAGATCGCGCAAAGCGACATCCTCCGCCGCCTGGGGCTGGAGAAGGGCCGCTACATCCTCGTCAGCGCCCACCGCGAGGAGAACATCGACCTGGAGGACAACTTCCTCTCCCTCATGGAGGCCATCAACCACATGGCCGAGGTCTATCAGCTCCCCGTCGTCTATTCCACCCATCCGCGCAGCATGAAGTTTATCCAGCAGCGGCATTTCCAATTCCATCCGCTGGTCAGGAACCTCACGCCCTTTGGCTTTTTCGACTACAACCACCTGCAGATGAACAGCCTGGTGGTGCTCAGCGACAGCGGCACCCTGAGCGAGGAAAGCGCGATGCTGGGCTTTTGCGGCGTGCTCATCCGCACCTCCACCGAGCGCCCCGAGGTGCTGGACAAGGGCACGGTGGTCATCGGCGGCATCACGCAAAAGAGCGTGGAGCAGGCGGCCGCGCTGGCCATCGCCATGCAGCAGGCCGGCGAGCCGCGCGCCATGCCGGCGGACTACGAGGACACCAACGTCAGCGTCAAGGTGGTCAAGCTCATCCAGAGCTACACCCCCATCGTCAACCAGACCGTCTGGCTGAAGCGTTGAGACGCGCTTTCTGACACTTCGCGCCTTCGGATATGGCTTTTGCTGGCAGAAGGATGACAAAAGGGCGTCCGCCGCGTTATACTGTATACGCCATCCAAGGAAGGCATGGAACCCTATCCAAATCTAAGGAGGATAAATCAATGATCCGCAAGCTGATAACGACATTGCTGTGCCTGCTGCTGACCGCTGCCCTGCCGCTGGCGGCGCTGGCGGATACGCAGCATGAGCTGGAGATTATTCCCGGCGATGCGATCGCCGCGCTTCCCCCGGCCGGCGACTTTTGCGAGGCGCTGGGCCTGACGTTCACCCGGGGCGAGAAGTCCGCCGCCCTTACGCTGAGCATTTCCGATACCCCGATCGCCACCGTGGCCCTGGGCGCTGACATGGACGCCCTGTATGTCCAGTCCAGCCTTTTGGGCGACGACGTGTTCTACGTGGGCTGGGAGGACGGCTTTGACTTCCTCGAGAACCTCTTCAAGGCCGCGCTGGAGGGCCAGGCGGCTGCCGGGGGCACGGAGGTGGACGAGGCCGCGATTGAGGCCGTTGAGCAGATGCTGGACGCCTACAAGCAGCAGATCATGCTGGCCGTCGCCGCCGGCGCGGACGGCATGACCCGCGGCATGATCTCCGTGGATACGCCCGAGGAGATGATGGAAAAGATCGGGAAGGTCTTTGACGACGATGACGGGATGCTGGACTTCTACGCCGGCCTTCTTGAGAAGATCACCTTCGAGGAGGGAGAGTTCAAAGACGACGAGCGCGACACCGCGACCATCCATATGTCCATGACCCTCACCGGCGCAGACATTGCGGGTATTTGCGATACCAAGTACATGCGCAGCACCTTGGAGATGGCGCTCAAGTCCGAAGACCCCACCCTGGAGGGCGAGGCGCTGGATGCCATGGTTGAGGAGGAACTGGAGGAAGTCCGTAAAGTCTACGAGGACAATGACATCAACATCGTGCTCAACGTCTATGCTGCCGATGACCGGCAGACCATCGTGGGTATGGACATGGGCATGGAGATGAGCATCACGGGCGAGGAACCCGAGCAAGTCGGTTTCAATATGAATTACGACCGCCTTACCGGTGAAAACGGTGAGAATCACCGGGCTGATTTGAGCATCACCGCCGACGGTGAGGAACTGGGTCAGATCGCGTTTCAGCTGGACCGCGGCACCGATGGCGTGAGCGAAGGCTTTCTGGCCATGCTCGTGCAAAGCCAGCAGATTACCTTTGTCTATCATGGACACAACGAGGAAGATCAGCGCCTGCGTACCCTTGACATCTATGCCCGTGACAAAGCCACGGCCATCATCGAGCCCGCCGCCTCCGACCGCCCGGTCATCGGTTTCAGCCTGACCTCCGGCCAGGTGGAAAGCAGCGTGCTGGACCAGATCGACGATGCCACGCCCGATACCGCGATTAACGCTCTTAATCTTTCCGCAAAGGACCTTGAAGCGTTGGTGACCGAGATCCAGGCGCGCGTAACTCAGGCTGTCTTCAGCGCCATCGCCAACCTGCCTGAAAGCGTTTCACAGCTCTTTATGGGAGGTATGCCTGAGATCACCGTCGATGTAGAAACTGTGGAGGAATAAGCCTCAAAGCCGCTTCCCGTTTTCGGGAAGCGGCTTTAACATGAGTTCGCCCGCGGCTCTGCCGGGCGGTGCAAGGCTTGAGAATCCGTCACAGATGCCGATGAATTTACAACACAGCACAGAGGGCCGCGGCCGTCCGAAGCCAGCAGTTTTCTGACAGTTTAAATCCGCTTCCCGTTTCCGGAAAGCGGATTATATCTTATTCATTTAGGGAGAAAACCTACTTCGCCTTCTGGCCGATGCGGTTCTCCGTCCCGCTTAGCAGGCGCTGGATGTTGGCGCGGTGGCGCCAGACGCACATGACAAAGAGAAGCGCGGTGAAGGCGCATACCGCCCACTGACCCCAGTGGGCGATGCACATGAGGATCATGTAACAAAACAGCATCGTCATGCTCCCCAGGCTGATAAAGCGCGTCAGGGCGATGACCGCAAGGCAGGCCACGATCGCAATCGCGCCCCACAGCGGGTCCACAAGGAAGATGACGGCGGCGGAGCAAGCCACGCCCTTGCCGCCCTTGAAGCGGTAAAAGACCGGCCAGTTGTGCCCGATGACCGCAAACAGGCCGCCCAGCATCATCCCCAAGCGCTCCACCCCAAAGACGGCCCCCGGCAAAATCAGCCCGCCCAGCCCGCAGGCCAGGGCGGCCTTCAAAAAATCGCCCGCAAAGGTCACCAGCCCGCTTTTGAGGCCCATGACGCGAAGCACATTGCTTGCGCCCGTGTTTTTGCTGCCGTGGCTTCGGATGTCCACGCCCTTTGCGCCGGAAACCGTAAGCCCTGTGGAAAAGCACCCGAGCAGATAGGCGATGACGGCAACCAGCGCCGAAAGCAGAATCTCCCGCATATCTTCCTCCGTCTGCGGCATGCGCCGCCCAAATTTCATTCTGTCCCGGTCAGACCGTGCCTATTATAGCATAGGCGGATAAAAAATCAAATCTTTTACCCACGCCCCTCCTGCGCTTGCAACCGGGGATTGAATCGTCTATAATAAATACCGTATGTCTTTATACCCAGTTACAGGGAGGATGGATGACGATATGCAACAGACGGCCGTTGCGCACAACCCGTTTACGTTTTATCTGCGGACGCTTCTGTATATGTTTGTGGCGCTGTTTCTGAGGCTGGTGGCGCTTGCGCCGCTGGCGTGCCTGTTTTTGTTTCCCCAGGGATCGCCCCTGAAGCTGCTTTCGCTCCTGTGCCCGGCGATGCTGGCGCTGCTGATTTTGCCGCTGCGCTATTCCTTCGCCGAGGCGCTGGTGCGGCAGGACAAGGGCCGTCGCTTCAGCTTTGACACGGCGCTGGGCATGGGCAACTACGGCGAGAAGCTGAGCGAAAGCCTGCTGGGCGCGCTGCATGTGGCCAAGTGGGGCCTGCCGCTGCTGGCGATGCTCCTCTACGCCTATTACTGGTACAAGGAAGTGGACGCGCTGACGCTGCTCAAGACCCTCACCGAGCTTGGCAGGGGCTGGAGCGGCATGTGGTGCGCCGTGGCGAATTTCTTTCTGGGCCTGGTGGGCGGCACGCCGCTGGCGGCGCCGCAGAACACGCTGATGGAGGGCGTCACGGCGGTGCTGGCGGCGCTGGGGCTGGGCGTGCTCGTGCTTCTCTATGGCGCGGTGCGAAACAGCGCCGCCCGCTATGTCTGGGTCGTGGCCAACCGCTGCGACCGCTCGCCCCGCAAGGAGCTGCGCCGGAGCCTTCGCGGACGCAGGCTTGGCCAGCTCGGCGTGGCGCTGGTGAACCTGGCGCTGTGGGTCCCCTTCCTGGCCGTGGTCGTCAGCGTGTTCAAGAGCGTCGTCACACAGGTGGCCGACGGCCTGATGACGGCGCTGTCCCAGCGGACCCTGCCGGTGGTGGACCTCGCGGCGGCGGTGTTTCCGCTGCTGGGCGCCTTTGTGCTGCTCTATATGCCGCTTTTGCCCGTGCGGCGCATCCTGACGGCGGCCTATGCCACGCATGACCGCCGCGCGGCCGCGCGGCCCGCTCCCGCCGAGCCCGGCGCCGGCGAAGCCGAGGCGGCGCCGGCCTATATGCCCGGAAGCGAGAACGGTCCGCGCCCATGAGCGGGGTACGGCTGGACCGATATCTCGCGCAGAGCGGCGAGCGCACGCGCAGCGAGGCCGTGCGCGCCATCCGCGCCGGGCTGGCCGCGATCAACGGCGCGGCCGTGCGCGACCCCGCCGTCAAGGTGGGGCAGGGCGACAGCGTCACCCTCGCCGGCGTGCCGGTAGGGGACAGTGCGCTGCAATACTATATGCTCCACAAGCCCGCCGGGGTGCTCACCGCCGCGCGCGACAGGCATGCGCAGACGGTGATGGACCTGGTGCCCGAGGCGCTTTCCCGCCGTAAGGTGCTGCCCGTGGGCAGGCTGGATAAGGACACGACGGGCCTTCTGCTGCTCACCAACGACGGCGCGCTGGCCCATGCCCTGCTCGCGCCGGGAAGGCACGTGTGGAAGCGCTATGTCGCCCGCGTCACCGGACGGCTGGATGGGGAGGACGCGGCGGCTTTCGCCGCGGGGATTTCGTTGGAGGATTTTACCGCCCTGCCCGCCACGCTGACCATCCTGCGGGCGGACGAGGCGTTCAGCGAGGCCGGCGTGGAGGTGCGCGAGGGTAAGTACCACCAGATCAAGCGCATGTTTTCGGCCAGGGGCCACGAGGTCGTCGCCTTGCATCGCGAGGCGTTCGGCCCGCTTATGCTGCCCGGCAGCCTGCCGCCCGGCGGGCTGAGGGAGCTTGCGCCGGAGGAGGTCGCGGCGCTTCGCCGCGCGGTTCGCAACGACAAGGAAGGGTGAGCCATGCCGCCGACCAACGATCATTATTATACCGCCGAGCCTGCCAGCGCGCACCGGCCCGGCGAGGTCCGCTTCCGCTACGGCGGGCGCGAGCTGGTCTTCGCCACCGACAGCGGGGTGTTTTCCCGCCGGGAGCTGGACCGCGGCACGGAGGTGCTGCTGGGCGCCCTGCCGGATGTCCTGACGGGGCCCGTGCTGGACATGGGCTGCGGCTACGGCGCCATCGGCGTGGCCGTGGGCGCGCGCTGGCCGGGCCTGGAGGTGACGATGGCCGACGTCAACCGCCGCGCGCTGGAGCTGGCGAGGGAAAACGCCCGCAAAAACGGCGTGGAAGCTGAAATCATGGAAAGCGACGGCTATGCCGCTTTGGCCGGCCGGCGCTTTGCCGCCATCTTGCAAAACCCGCCCATCCGCGCGGGCAAGCCCGTGATCTACCGCATGTTTGCAGACGGCGCGCGAAGCCTTCTGCCGGGGGGCGGGATGTGGCTGGTCATCCGCAAGCAGCAGGGCGCGCCGTCGGCCATGAGCTATCTGGAGACGCTGTTTTCGGACGTGACCGCCGTGGAGAAAAAAAGCGGCTACTGGGTCATTCGCTGCACCGGCCCGGCCGCGGGGGAGGAACAAAAGCATGTATGACAGGGCGTTTTTTGACAATCCCGTGGACCGGCGGGGCACGGCGTGTGAGAAGTGGGACGCGGCCATGGCGCGCGATCCCCGCCTCGTCAACCCCATGTGGGTGGCGGACATGGATTTTCGCTGCCCGAATGAGGTTGTCCAGGCCCTTATGGCGCGGGCGGCCCATCCCGTCTACGGCTACACCGAGCAGACGGAGCAGGCGGTTTCGGCCATGCTGGGGTTTATGGAGCGGCGCCACGGACTGAGGCTCTCTTGCGATGAGCAGATCATGCTGCCCTGCGTGGTGTCGGGCCTGAAGGCGGCGGTGCTGGCCTTCACCCGCCCCGGCGAGCGCGTGATCGTGCAGCCGCCGGTCTATGGGCCCTTCTATGCCGCCGTGCGCGACAACGGCCGCGAGGCGGCCGAATGTCCGCTGAAAAAGGACGCGGCGGGGCGCTATACGATGGACCTTGAGCGCGTGGAGGACGCCTGCCGCGCGGGCGCGCGCATGATGTTCCTGTGCAGCCCGCACAATCCCGTGGGCCGCGTATGGAGCCGCGCGGAGCTGGAGGCGCTGCTTACAGTGCTGGCCCGCTACGACGTGCTGCTTCTCTCCGACGAGATCCACGAGGACTTCGTCTTTGAGCGCGGAGCGTTTACGCCGGCGCTGAACCTGGCCGGGGAGGCGGGCGTGCGGGCGATCTCCATGACCAGCGCCAGCAAGACTTTCAATCTCGCCGGACTTAAGCAGGCGGCGGCCTTCCGGCGCGACCCGGGGCGCCTGGCGGCGCTGGAAAAGACCCTGCGCGACGCAGGCGTGGTATCGGGCAACATCTTCGGCATGGTGGCCACCGAGGCCGCCTTCGCCCACGGCGACGCCTGGCTGGACGCGCTGCTGGACTACCTGCGCGAGGGCGAGGCCATCTTCCGCGCGGAGATCAAAAAGCGCCTGCCAGAGGCCGTGCTTACGCCGCTGGAGGCAACGTATCTGGGCTGGCTGGATTTGCGCGCATGGAGCCTGAGCACCGATGCGCTGATGGAACGGACCCGGGCCGCGGGCGTGGAGTTCACCCCGGGAACCTTCTTTGGCAAGGAGACGGGGGAGGGCTTTTTGAGGGTCAACCTGGCCTGCCCGCATGACCGTGTGCGCCAGGCCGCCGGGCAGCTGGAACGGGCATTGAAAGAAGCATAATAAAACAATCAAAATATGGAGGGATCACGAACGTGCAAGAACTGAGCATCATCATCGACGAGCTGCGGGACGAACTGACCCGGACCCTCAAGGGGTGGATTCAGGTGCCCAGCGTCAAGAGCGCTCCCGAGCCGGGCGCGCCCTTTGGGCGCGAGGTGCGCCGGGCGCTGGACCTGGCGCTGGCGGATGCTGCGGCCATGGGTTTTGAGACGCGCAACTTCGACGGCTATGCCGGCGACGTGCGCATGGGCCCCCTGGGCGTGGAGCCGCTGGCCATTCTGGCGCATCTGGATGTGGTGCCCGCCGGCGACGGCTGGACCATGGACCCCTTCGGCGCGCAGATCGAGGACGGCCGGATGTACGGCCGCGGCATGTCCGATGACAAGGGCCCCGCGGCGGCGGCCCTGTACGCGATGTACGCCATCAGGAAATCCGGCCTGCCGCTCAAGCGCGAGGTGCGGCTGATCCTGGGCTGCGACGAGGAGAGCGGCTGGGAGTGCATGAAGCACTACATGGCGCATTGCGACATGCCCCGCACCGGCTTCAGTCCCGACGCGAGCTATCCCGTCATCAACACCGAAAAGGGCATGCTTCATCTCAGCCTGCGCGCCGGCTACGCCTCTGACGGCCTGCGCGTAAGGTCCATTCATGTGGGCGAGCGCTGCAACGTCATCCCCGGCATCGCAACCGCTTTGGTCGAGGGCGACGGGGCCCTGTGCGAGCGGATCAACCATCTGGCGGGCGACATGCACATTCAGGTGGAAGCCCGGATGCAGGACGGCCTTATCCTGCTCACCTCCACCGGCGTCCCCGGCCACGCGGCCTATCCCGAGGCGGCGCGCAACGCCCTTGGGCAGCTTCTCATCATGCTGCGCGCCCTGGGCGTGACGGGCGCGCTGCGCACCCTGGCCGATCAGGTCGGCATGGAATACGACGGCCTGGGCCTGGGCATCCGCTGCATGGACGAAACCAGCGGGGGCCTCACCTGCAACCTGGGCATCCTGCGCTACGATGAGAAGGACGGGCTGTACGCCACGCTGGACATCCGCTATCCCATCCTGTGCGACCACGCGGCGCTGACGGCCTGCGTGCGCGCGGCGCTGGAGGACATCGAAGTCACCGTGGACGAGCAGAAGGCGCCCCATCACGTGGCGCCCAACAGCAAGCTCGTGACCGCCCTGCTGGACGCCTATCACGAGGTCACCGACCGCCCGCGCGAGTGCGTGGCGACCGGCGGCGGCACCTACGCCCGCGTGCTCAGCGAGGGCGTGGCTTTCGGAAGCGTGTTCCCCGGCGAGGAGGAGCTGGCGCATCAGGCGGATGAATACATGGCGCTGGACAGCCTGGCGCTGAACATGCGCATCTTCGCCCGGGCGATCGAAAAGCTCCAGGACTGAGACGAGAGGAAAGCCCAGATCGCCCCATGCGGGCTCAGCATGTCGGAAAAACCCGGCCCAGCCGGGTTTTTCCGACAATCGGAATTTGATGAGGTGATTGGGTGAAAACTTATACAATTTGTGGAAGCATGAAATTTGCCGAAGATATGAAAAAAATTGCTTATGACCTTGAAATAAGCAAAGGATATAATATATTACAATGTGTTTATTGTGAAGATAATATTGTTCCAACTGAAGATGAACTTTTAAAACTTGCAGATGCTCATTACAGAAAAATAGATTTAAGTGATGGAATATATGTTGTAAATATGGATGGTTATATTGGAACATCTGTGAAAAAAGAAATTGAGTATGCTGAAAGGCATGGAAAAGAAGTGTTGTATCATTACAATCAGTAGATTTTAATTCATAAAACAGTTAGATAAATTTGAATTTGACGAGGTATTGATAGAATGGTAGAAGTAAAATTTTATGACAATGTCGCAGATGAATTTTTGAAGTTTGCAGTGATAATATCCAAAACAGATAACAAGTGGGTATTCTGTAAACACAAAGAAAGAGAGACTTATGAAATGCCAGGAGGTCACAGAGAACCTGGAGAAAGTATTTTAGAAACAGCTAAAAGAGAATTACAAGAAGAAACAGGAGCAGTTGATTTTAGAATTGAACCAATATGTGTGTATTCTGTTAAAGGAAAGACACGAGTAAATGAAAATATTGATGATGAAACTTTCGGAATGTTATTTATTGCAGACATTAACTCATTTGAGGAATTACATAGTGAGATTGAGAAGATATTGATTTCAGATAAGTTAGTTGAAAATTGGACATATCCTTTAATTCAACCTATATTGATTGAAGAAGCAAAAAAAAGAGGCTTTATATAAATAGACAAGCAACGGAAACTTTCAGTTTGGCGAACTGATAAAATCCCTTTAGGAACTAAAGGGCTAGACCGCCGACAAAAGGGCTGCTTTCTTTGGGAAGCAGCCCCTTAGCGCATAGAGCAAGACGGAAAAAAGAGAACGAAACGCCCTGGCGATGCGTTTCATGTTCTG
>CALVKX010000021.1 GCA_944333375.1 uncultured Eubacteriales bacterium | reverse complement strand
GCCAAGTCCCAGACCATCGCCGAGAACTACATCACCCAGGGCGTGGTCGGCATCTTCGGCGGCAACGAAGGCTCCACCACCGGCATCGGCAACGCCATCAAGGCGTCCGGCAACACCGGCGTGATCGGCGTGGGCTTTGACAAGTCCGACGCCATCCAGGGCCTCATCAAGGACGGCTACCTGCTGTGCACCATGGCTCAGAACCCCGACGTGATGGGCTATGAGGGTGTGCAGGCCGCCGTGAAGGCCATCGCGGGCGAGGATCTCGGCCATGCCGTGACCGATACCGGCGTATCCGTGCTGACCAAGGATTCCCTCCAGTAAGTTTCGATCATGGGTCCGCCGCACCCGTCTGGATGCGGCGGACCTTTTTGTTTACGGCATCAGCGCCATCAGCGCCTCGTTTTGCACCTCCAGCCCGCGCGCCGTCAGGAAAAAGCGACGCTCCCCCATCGCGCCGGGCGACCAGGCGCCCAGCCCGTCCCGGATGAGCGTTTCCAGCGCCGGGCCGTAGACCTGCGAAAGCGTCGCGCCGTTTTGCGCCTCAAAGGCGCGCTCGGAGACGCCCTCGGTCATGCGCAGGCCCAGCATCATCGTCTCAAACATCGCCTCCTGGCGGCCGATGAGCTTTATTTGCGCGGGCGGCAGCTCGCCGCGCGCGCTCAGCGCCCGCAGGTACACATCCAGGCTTTCGGTGTTGGCCCGGCGCACGCGCACGGCCCCTTGCGCGGCCTGATCCTCATCGGGCGGCAGCATGCCGTGCGCCGCCACGCCCAGCCCCGCGTACCAGCTTCCCTGCCAGTAGCCGACGTTGTGGCGGCAGCGAAAGCCGGGCCGCGCGAAGTTGCTGATCTCATAGCGCGCATACCCCGCCTCCTCCAGCCACCTTACGCCCTGCTCGTACATCTCTGCGACCTGCTCGTCATCCGGCAGGCGCACGCGCCCCTCCCGGACCATGCGCGCAAGCGGCGTTCCCTCCTCCAGGATCAGGCCGTAGGCCGAGACATGCTCCGCGCCCATTTCCGCCGCCGCCTCAATGCTCTCGCGCCAGTCCCGAAGGCTCTGCCCCGGCAGGCCGGACATGAGATCGACATTGAGGTTTTTGACGCCGCAGGCGCGGGCCAGCGCCACGGCCTCGCGCGCCTGCGAGAAGGTATGGATGCGCCCGATCGCCCGGAGCAGCCGGTCCTGCGCGGCCTGCACGCCCAGCGAGAGCCGGTTGAGCCCGCAGGCGGCGGCGGCCTCCAGCCACGGCGCCGTGAGGGTGCCGGGGTTGCCCTCGGCGGTGATCTCCGCCTCCGGCAGGACCGTGAAGCAGGCTTTCAGCTCCTCCAGCACCCCCCGCATCTCCTCCGCCGGCACCAGCGTGGGCGTACCTCCGCCCAGAAACACGGTGCTCACCTTCGCGCCGGGATGATTTTGCGCCGTCATGCGGATCTCTTGTTTGAGCGCCGCGCAATACGCCGCAACGGTTCCGGCGTCCGCGGGAGCGGAGCAGAAGTCGCAGTAAAAACATTTTCTTTTACAAAATGGAAAATGGAGATATAATTGCAGTAGCAAATCGCAACCCCTCCCGGTGCGATTATACCACACCCACAAAGGAGGCTGCCACATGGAAGCTATTGAACTCAGTTTTGACACGATGGTACGTCTGTGTATCCTGCTCATCGAACTGGCCGGCATCGCCGTCATCGTCATCAGCATGGTCAGGGGATTTATCGGCTTTGTCCAAAAGCATGAAAGCACGCGCATCCAGCTGGCGCAGGGGATCATGCTGGGGCTGGAATTCAAAATCGGCAGCGAGGTGCTGCGCTCCGTCATCGTCAGCGGCTGGACCGAGCTGGGCACGCTGGCGGCGATCATTTTGCTGCGAAGCATGCTGACGCTGCTTTTGCACTGGGAGATCGACGTAGAGGAGAAGCGCCAGAAAGAAAAGCAGGAAGCCCTTGAAAATGCCGCTGCGGCCAAGCTTCCCCAGGCTTAAGGCCCGGGAGGAGGTTTTGGATGACAAGCGCTTTTTCCCGCGCCGCGCAGGGGCTAAACGCCCTTTTGCGCGCACGGCCTGCGCGGCGCACGCTCACCGTGCTTTCCCTGATCTGGGTGGCGGTGATGCTGGCGCCGCTTCTGGCCATGTCGTTTTATGCCTACCCCACCCATGACGACTTTCCCTGCGTCCGTCTGGCCGCGGAGGCCTGGGCCGAAACCGGCAGTTTCCGGGCGGCGCTGCAAGGTGCATGGGAGCAGGCCATGTACGACTATCAGACCTGGCAGGGGACGTATGTGGCCATGTTTGTCTGCGCCTTTCAGCCCATGGCCTTTTCCATGCGGCTGTTCTGGCTGGCGCCGTTTCTGACGCTGACGCTGCTGGCGCTGTCGGCCTGGTATCTGTCGCGGCAGCTCACCCGATGTGTGTTCAAAGGGGACCTGTGCGTCTGCGCGGTGTTCTATGCCGCGCTGATGACGCTGCTTTTGCAGTACGTGCCCGGTATCCGGGAGCTGGTTTACTGGCAGTCCGCCATCCAATATACCATGAGCCTGGTGGTGGGGATGCCGCTCATCGGGCTTCTTCTCCGGCTTCACTTCCAGCCCTGCCGGCCCCTGTGCCGCGCCTGGCGCTGTGCCGCGGTTGTCTTCTGCGCCGTGGCGCTGGGCGGCCTGCCCTACCCGCTGGCGCTCAGCGGCGCGGTGGGTCTGGCGCTGGCGGCGGCCTGGTGCCTCCTTCGCCGCTCCCCCGCCCGCACGGCCAGCCTGCTGGCCTTCCTGGGCGTGACGGCGTCGCTGATCGTCGTGGTGCTCGCGCCGGGCAACGCCGTGCGGCAGGAGCGGGTGGGCGAAAGCCTCGCCCCCGCCGCGGCCATCATCCACAGCCTGGCGGAGTGTCTGCGCTGCACGGGCGAATGGTTCGGACCGCAGCTTCCGGGGCTTGCGCTGGTGCTGGCGGCGCTTCTGTGGACGCCGCTGAAAAACAGCCCCCTGCGCTTCCGCAGGCCGGGGTGGGTGAGCCTGTTCAGCTTGGGCGTGCTGGCCGCGGGCTTCGTGCCGCCCATCTTCGCCACCGGCGTGGACAGCTACCGCCTGGACCGCATCCTGGGCAGCCTGTACCTGCTCTACGCAGTGCTGGCGCTGCTCAACCTGATCTACTGGCTGGGCTGGTTTGCCCAGCGCCGTGCCGCCTCCCCCCTGCCGGAGGGGGTGCGCTGCTGGCAGCTGTGCCTGTGCGCCGGGCTGCTGGCCTGGGGCCTGTTCGCCACCGGCGCCGTGCTGGCCACGCCCACCCTGGGCGCCTGCTACAGCCTGGTTACGGGCGAGGCCGCGCGCTACCACACGGAGATGCTTGCGCGGGAAAACGCGCTGGCGGAGGCGGACTCGATCTTGGAGGCCCAGGCGGCCGTGCAGCCGCTCAGCGCGCAGCCCGCGATCTTCCCCCTGGACATGCTGCCCTATCAGAGCCAAACCGCCCTGCCGGGCGAGATGCACCGGTTTTTCGCCATGCAGCGGCTGGCGGAGCGCTATGGCGCGGGAGAGATCCCGCAGGAGGAATGGGAGGCCTTGGACGCATGGAACAGCGAAAGCTGACCCCGCCGTGTCTCACGCGCCTGGACCGCGCGGCCTTCTGCGCCGTGGCGGCGCTGCTGGCATTGATGTTTGCCTACCTTTTCGGCTATTCCCTGCTGCGCACCAGCGTCTTTGATCCCGCGGGGGAGATCAGCGAGCATGTGCTTCACGTCCGGGACAGCGTGGCGGTCAACCTGGCGATGCTGGCCGGCTGGCTGGTGCTTTTCCGCCTCGCCCTGCGCTTTGAAGGACGCATCCGTCTGGGGTGGCTGACGGCCGCGTCGCTGGGGCTGACGTTTGTGCTGGGCGCGGCGTGGGTGCTTGTGATGCGCGCCGTGCCCATCAACGACACGGGCATCCTCTATTACAGCGCCGCGGGGCTGGCCAGGGGCGATACCTCGGAACTGTGGCGCCAGGAGCTCTACCTGCGCACCAACGCCTTTCAGGCCGGCTATCTGCAATACTCCGAGGTCCTCCAGCGGCTCTTTGGCCGCTACAGCTATGTGCCCCAGGGCCTTTTGAACGCCGCGTTTCTGACCGCCGCCTGCGGGGCGGTGCTGGACCTCACGTGGCGCTGCCTGCACGAGCGCCGGGTGCAGATTCTCACCACGCTGCTCCTTGCGCTGTGCGTTCAGCCGGTCTGCTATACCACTTTTCTCTACGGCAACCTGCCGGGCCTGTGCCTGGGGCTGTGGGCGCTGGCATGCCTCGTGCGCTGGATCGGCGGCGGGCGCGGGTGGTGGCTGGTCCCGGCGCTGGCGCTCATGGCGCTGTCCGTGGCGCTCAAGCCAAACTACCTCATCCTGGCGCTGGCGGCCGCGCTGGTGACGGCGCTCTACGCGCTGGGTTCCCGGCGCTTTTCGGCGCTGCTCGTGTGCGCGGGCCTGCTGGCCGCGCCCGTGGCGGCAAGCCGTCTGGCGGGCCTGGTTTTGGAGGCGCGCACGGGCTTTGCCATAGGGCAGGGCGCCCCGCAGACCACCTGGCTTGCGATGGGCATGCAGGAGGGGCCGCTGGCCCCCGGGTGGTATAACCGCTATTCCCTCTCGGTGATGGAGCGCGCGGACATGGACCCCGAGGCCGCCCAAGCGCTCGTTCGCGGGGACATCGCGACGCGGCTGGCCGAATTTTCGGCAGACCCCGGCTATGCGCTGTCCTTCTATCACGAGAAGATGGTTTCCCAGTGGGCGGAAACCACCTTCGAGGCGCTGCTGGTCAACCGCACCATGCCCAGCGAAAGCACGGTGCCCGCCGCGGTGGAAAGCCTGCTGCGGGGCGGCGGCTCGCAGGCGCTGGCGGCGTACATGGAGGGCTACACGCTCATGCTCTACCTGGGCTTTGCGCTGGGCGCGGCGAGGCTCGCCCTCGGGCTTTCGCGGCGCGGCGGGTGGGCATGGCCGCGCCTGTATGGCCCGCTTGCGCTGATGGTCGCGGTGCTGGGCGGCTTTCTCTACCACCTGCTCTTTGAGGGAAAGTCGCAGTATCTGGTGGTCTACCTGCCCATGATGGCGCCCCTGTGCGCATGCGCCCTGTCCTGGCGGCGGCCGGTCAGAGCTCCTGCCGCGCCATGATGCGGATGTTCTCGGCCCCGATGTCGGTGTGCGCCGTGCACAGGGCCACAATGGCGGCGCCCGTTTCGCCCGTCATCTCCGCCGAGGGGACGACCACTGTAAGCGCGCCGTTTTGCAAAAGCACCAGGCAGGGCGCAAAGCCTGCCTCGTTGAGCGCCTCCTCCAGCCCCAGCTCGCTCTGGTGGTCGGCGATGAGGCGCTCAAGCTGTCTGGCGGCCTGGGCGCGGGTGTCCGCGTCCGCCGCGTCGCTGTCCAAAAGCGCGTTTAGCGCCGCCACGTCCTTGTCGTAGGCCGCTTCCCGCGCGCTGCGCTCCTGCGCGGCCTGCGGCGCGGGCGTCCGGGACGCGGTCACGGAGGGCCGGGGCGCCTGCGCGGGCGGCTCGGGCGCAAAAAAGCGGCCCCATGCCATCACCGCTGCGGCCGCCGCCAGCACGGCCAGCAATCCCCGCCGCGCCCATGTGCGGCCCCGGCCCTTCCTGCGCCCCTCAGGGGGCGTTTTTTTTGCGTTCATCGGCTCTCCTCCTCCATCACAAATACGTCCACCGCGCTTTCGGGCAGGCCCAGCAGCGTCCGCGCCGCCCGCGCCAGCGACAGCCGCACCGTCAGGTCGTCCGCGCCCTGCGCCACGACCACCGCGCCCGTGGGGCCGTCGGTCTCGCCGCCGTAAAACAGCGCCACCTCGACTTTGCCCGCGCCCGCGATCGCGCCCAGCACCTCCGCGATGCGCCGTTCCTCCTGGCTGCCCGCCGTTCCCTCCCCGCCGCCTCCGGCCAGCAGCAGCGCCAGCAGCGCCGCAAGCGCCGCCGCCATCCATGGCAGCGCCTTTGTATCCGTCAAACGCCTGAGGTTCATGGCACGCTCGCCCCGCTTTCGCTCAAGCGCACCCTCTCCGGCGGGACGGAAAGCTGTCCGGCGATGGCCGCGGCCAGCTCCTGCGCGTCCAGCAGCGGCGCATCCCCGGCCTCCAGCGCCAGGTCGATATGATCCACCGCGCCCTCCCGCGTCAGATACACCGCGGCCCGTGCCTCATACCCCGCGCGCCGGGCCAGGCGCACGCACAGGGCTTCCGCCTGATTGGCCGCCGCCCGCAGCGCCGTGCGCGCGTAGCTCTCCTCGCTGACCGCGCCCAGCGCGGCCGCGGGAAGCGTCCCTTCCACCCGCACGTCCATAAGGCTGCCCAGCCCCGAGATCAGCGCCGCCATAATCAAGGCGCTGACCGTCATGCGCGCCATCTTCTGATGCCGCCCCTCGGGCAAAAGCAGCTCCGAGAGCGACCACAGCACCGACAGCGCCGCAAGCTGCCTGACAAACGCCTCCATTGCCTCACCTCAACATCACCGTCAGGTTCGCCACCGTAATGAGCTGCGCCACCAGCAGCAGGAACATCGCGCCCACGCTGAGCTGGATGATGAACAGCAGCGAAAACACCTCCGCGTAGTCCCCCATGCCGCGCGACAGGGGGCTCTCCCCGATGGGCTGCAAAAAGGCCGAGGCCGCGCGATAGAGAAACATCGTCAGCGCCGTGCGCACAAGCGGCAGGGCCAGCGCGCCGACGAGCAGCATCAGCCCCAGCGCGCCCACGGCGTTTTGCACGATGAGCGAGCAGCCCACCAGCGTATCCACCGTATCGGCAAACATCCCGCCCACGATGGGGATGAAATTGTCCATGGCGTACTTGGCCGTGCGGATGCTCACGCCGTCCACGGCGGCCGCGCTCACGCCCTGCACCGTCATGACCCCGATAAAAACCGTAAAGCCGAAGCCCAGCGTCCATTCCGCGACCTGCCGCAGCAGCCTCCGCATCTGGGAAACGCGCAGGCCGTCGCTCAGGCTTCCCGCCATGGTCAGAACCGCCACGCTCACCGCAAAGGGCAGCGTCACATGCCGGATCAGCGTGGTCATCGACCCCGCCGCGGCCATGACGGCCGGCTGATAGAACGCCGAGCTGGCCGTGCCGCCCACGGCGGCAAGCAGCGTGACCATCACCGGGAAGATCGCCTGCATCAGCTCCGACATGCGCCCGATGGTCTCCTCCGCCAGCGCCACGTGCTCGCGCAGGTCCACGATGAGAAACGCCATCGTCATCAACAGCCCCGCGTACCGCGCGGCCTTTCCCGCCGCCCCGCCGGGCGCGGCAATCCATTCCGCCGCCGCCACCAGCAGCGCGGGGACCAGCAGCCGCGTGATGCGCCAGACGCTCCGGCCAAATACCCCAGCCGCCTCGTCCATCAGCCACGCAAGCACCTCCTGGGCGCTGAGCACCGCCTGCCCGCTGGCGAGCCTTCCGATCAGCTCCTCCACACCGCCCTCCAGCCAGGGCACATCCCCGGCGGCCGCCTCGAGCGCCTCCAGGTTCAGCTCGCCCACCACCTGCGCAAGCCCCTCGCCGACCGTCTGAGCGCAGGCGGGAGCGGCGAGGAGCAGCGCCGAGAACAGCACGAGGACCATCCCCATGTTTTTCGCTTTCATGGCGTCAGCTCCAGAATCATTTCCATCAGTTTGAGCAGCATCGGCGCGGTCAGCGTAAAGACGCACAGCTTTCCCACCAGCCCCACCTTGAGGGCCAGCCCGCCCTCTCCCAGATCCTCGCAGGCCTGAGCGGCCAGCTCCGCCACATAGCTCACGCCCAGCACCTTGACCAAAGTGTCCAGATACCCCTTTTCAAGCCCCGCCAGCGAGGTCAGGCGTGCAAAGACGTCCTGCACGTCCGAGAGCTGCTCCAGCGCGGCCAGAAGCAGCATCGCGCCCGCCGCCACCGCGCACAGCCCGCCCAGCTGGGGCTGCTGCTGGCGCACCACCATGCACAGCACCGCCGCGGCCACGGCCAGCCCCATCCACTGCCAGAACGCCATGGCCTAATAGAGCGCGAAGATGCTCTTGAGGCTGGAGAAGAGATCGGCCACCAGATCCACGACCAGAAACAGCCCGATCACCAGCCCCACCACCGTCACCAGCGTGCCCAGCTCCTCGCGCCCGGCGCGCGTGAGCACCTGGGACAGCACCGCCACCACCACGCCCAGCCCCGCGATCTTAAAGAGAAGATCAACCTGGATCATACAATCTCCCTCCCGCTACCACAGCGCGATGCCCGCCATCAGCCCCAGCAGCATGCCCAGCCGCACCGCCAGAGAGCCGCCGGCCTCCGCCTCGCGCCGCGCCTCCTCCTCCAGGGGCTTGAGCCTGCGAAGGCAGGCCGCCGCGGCCTGCGCGCGCATGGCGGCCGTTCCGCTGCCGAGCTGGAAAAACAGCCCCTGCATCGCCTCGCGCTCCTCCGGCTTCTCCCACGGGATGGGGATCTGCGCGCACGCCTGCGCGTATGCCTCCCCCAGCCCCAAAAGCGGCTCCCGCGCCAGCGCGTGGGCGACCCACAGCAGCCGTCTGGACACCTGCTCCCCGCCCGGTCCCGAGGGTGCATAATGCGCGCACTCGCACAGCAGCTCCGTCAGCCCCATCCGCTCCTGCTCCAGCATCAGCCGGAGGCTTCCGACGATGTCCAGCCGCGCGCGCAGCGTGCGTAGCCGCCTGAGCCTGCGCTCCCGCATCCAGCTTCCCGCCGCCGTGCCCGCCAGCAGGCAGCACAGCGCGCCCGCCGCGCCCATCATGCTTCCTCCAGCGGCCGGAGCTGAGCATCCTGCACGGCGCGCACGCGGCCCACCTCGCGCTCATCCAGCAGGACATAGCGCTCGAAGGCGCGGTTCTGCGCCAGATGATACAGCGTTCCGCGCGACAGCGCCGACTCCAGATCCCGCCCGTGGAGCGTGGCCAGGACGCTCACGCCGCTGCGCGCCGCCTCCAGAACGGCCTGCGCATCCAGCGAGCCGCCCAGCTCGTCCGTAACCAGCGCCTGCGGCGACATCGCCCGCAGCATCCACCTCAGCCCCGCGTCCTTGGCGCAGCCGTCCAGCACATCCGTGTTGGGCCCCACGTCCAGCTGGGGCATGCCGCCGCTCATGGCGGCGATCTCGCTGCGCTCGTCCACCACGCACACGCGCACGCCCTGTTCCGAAAGCCGGCGGCACGCGTCGCGCAGCATCGTGGTCTTGCCCATGCCCGGCAGCCCTACGATGAGCAGGCTGCGCACCCGCCCCTGCTCGTCCAACAGATGCGGCATGAGCGCGTCCGCCGCCCCGCGCCACTGGCCCGCTACGCGCAGGCAAAGGGAGCTGATATCCCTGAGCGCCCGCACGCTCTGCCCCTGCGCCACCACCCTGCCGCACAGGCCCATGCGGTGCCCGCCGCGCAGGGTGACAAAGCCCTGCCGCTGCTCCTCGGCGCGGGCGTAGAGCGCGTGCTCGCACAGCGCCTCCGCCATCTGCTCCACCTGCGGCTGGGTAGGCGTGCAGGCGCATACGGTTTCGCCTCCGGCGGCAAGGATGCGCACCCGGCTTCCCGCGCGCACGCGGATTTCGCGCACGCTTCCCTCCTTGTGCTGCATCAGCGCCCGCCCCACGGGTCTGGGCAGGCAGCCGCCCAAAAACGCGATGGTCTCCTGCCAGGTCACGCGCCTCTCCTCCCATCATTCAAACAAAATCAGGCCGATGGCCCGGTAAAACGCCTCGTCCACGGCATCCAGCGCTGGCAGGCCCAGCTCCCGACGCGCGCGGGTGACCGCCGCCTGGGTGCCGCGGCCATAGATGCCGTCGGCCTGGCCCGAATAATACCCCAGCACCGTGAGCCGCCGCTGGACCGCGGCCACGTGGCTGTTGCGGTCGCCGGGAATGAGGTAGCGCAGGTAGCTGTCCAACTGGCCGTAGGGCCCGCCCTGGATGACGACCCTGGTGCCGTTGGGGACCAGGCCATAGAGCTCCTCGGAATCCCGCACATACATGCGGATGCAGCCGTGCGAGGCGTTGCTTCCGATGGTGCCGGGCTTGTTGGTGCCGTGGATGCCGAACTGCCCCCAGGGCACGTTCAGCCCCAGAAAGCGCGTCCCGAAGCCGCCCAGCTCGCCCGAAAAGCGGCTGGTGACGGTGAAGGTGCCGATGGGCGTAGGCGTATCGCCGGTGCCGGTGGCCACGGCATAGCGCTTTTTGACCTCCGTACCCTCGTAGAGCGTGAGCGACTTTTGCTGGATGTCGATCCAGATCCATACGCCATCGGGCACGTTGGCCCGGCGGGCGCGCTCCGCCGGGGTCATCTTCTCCGCCGGGACCTGCGCGGCGCTCAGGCCCGCGATGAGCAGCGCGCAGAGCAAAAGCGCCGCGACGGCCCGCTTCCACGCCTTCGTCATGCCCGCGCCCCCTTCGCTTTGGTCCTTCAACCTTATGCGCCCCCTGTGAGCGATATGCCCGGCGCGCGTGCATAGGTTTCACACAAAAAGCGGCGCGTCCTCCGCAGGGGAGGGCGCGCCGCCGGTCGCCACGTGAATTCAGTTTTCGTTGCAGTGCCCGTGACGGCAGGCATGCCCGCCGTCGTGGCCGCAATGGCCCTGACCGTGCTCGTGATGGTCGCAGCGGGCCTGGGGATCATAGGCCAGCTCGCCGCGCACAAGCGCTTCCACGGCGCTGTCGGCATCGCCCGTCACGCCGCCGTAGAGACGAATCCCCGCCGCCGCCAGCGCCTGCCGGGCGCCGCCGCCAATGCCGCCGCAGATCAGCACATCCACACCCCGGCCGCGGAGCACCGCCGCCAGCGCGCCGTGGCCCTCGCCGCCGGCGTCCACAACGACCTGCGCCGTCACCTTTCCGTCCTCCACGTCGTAGAGCTTGAACTGCTCCGTATGGCCGAAATGCTGAAAAACCTGTCCGTTGTCATAGGTAACCGCAATTTTCATGCTCGTTTCCTCCCTGTTTCTGTGCCGGCACCGCCCCAGGCATCCCCGTCCGGGACATCCGGCCGCCGCCTCCGTGTCGCACAGCACATAGTCGCCGCCCCGGATGGACAGCGCGCATCCGCCAACCAGGCACCTGGCCAGCTTCACGCGCGCCTGCGCGTAGATCGCCTGCACGGTCGTGCGCGCCACATTCATCTGTGCCGCGCACTCCTCCTGCGTCAGCCCCTCCAGGTCGATCAGGCGGATGGCCTCGAATTCGTCCACCCCCATCACCACCTCCGGCCCGGCGTCCTGGCCTGCCGGCCCGAAACGTCCGCAGGGCGGATGTCCACACACGCGCCGCTGCTTGCACGGCCTGGGCATACGCTCTCCCTCCTTCCGGATAAATGACATATGCCATCTATGGACAGTCTACACCCATAGATGGCATATGTCAAGAATCAATTTACTGCGGCGTCACCTGCAAAAGCACGGGGTTATGGTCGCTGTACTGGAAATTCAGATCCACGGTTTCAATGAGGTTGACCTTGAGGTTATCGGAGACGATAAAGCCGTCGATCACATAGAACTGCGCGTTTTTGCGCTCGCCGTCATAGGGCTTGTTGAGCAGGCGACAGGTGGTCGTGGCGTCGTCATAGACGAAGCTGAAACCGTCGGGCAGATCGCTGACGCATATCTCCCCGGGCTGCCAGAAGCTCTCGTCCAGAAGGGGATAGGCGTCCACGCCCTCGAAGGTCTGGTTGAAGTCGCCGCCGGCGATGACGTAGTTGCCGTTTCGGTACTCCGCGGCCATGATCCGCATGAGCTGCTCGGTCTGGGCGCGCTTGCCCTCGCCGTCATCGTAGGCCTCCAGATGCAAATTGATGATGACCAGCTCGCGGTCCGTGCCCTCCACGGGCACGCGCTCAATCAGCAGGCAGCGCTTGAGGTTGGCCATGCTGACCGGCCAGCTGAAGGGCATGGGCAGGCTTTCGCGGGTGGCCTCGGTCACGTTGAGGCCCGTGAAGGTGACCAGGCCGCTTTCGACCTTGCCAAGCGGCGGCCAGGGATAGGGGACGAACTCGCATTTGAAATTATACGCACAGGCCATGTTCAGCGACAGGCCGTGGCGGTAGGTGTCGGCCTGATTGGTATAATAGCTGCGCCAGGAGTCGAAATCCACCTCCTGGAGCAGGTAGATGTCCACATTCTGCCGCACCAGCTCGCTGAGGATGCCGTTGAGGTTGGCGCGCACGTCCTCCTCGCTCCGGGGCCGGACCATGCTCCCGCCGTCCATGAAAAAGTCCTGCTCCCGCCCCAGGCCGCAATAGCCCGTGTTGAAGCTCAGCACGTCCAGACGCTCGCCCACGCGCACGTTGTCCTTGCGCGCCGCCTGGACGACCTCCAGCAGCTCAATGTCGTCCGGCCGGTATTCCGTCAGCGACAGGTATCCCAGCAGCCCGCCGGCCGCCAGCACCACCAGCAGCAACAGGCCCAAAAGGACCTTTATGATTTTCATGCAATCAACCCCCTGTACCCTTTTGCTTGCAATCATCATACCATATTTGTCCGGCGGGCTCAAGGTGGACCGGGGGCATCCCGCGCCATTTTGGCCCCTAAAAATGCAAAAAACTGTGGCGTATGCGTTTCATTTATGGTAGAATAAAAAATGGCTATGTGCCAAAACGACCGTATGTGAGGGATCTACATTGACAGAACGTGTAAAACGGCTCCTTGATTCCATGAACCTTGGCGATCACGAGGGCGTGGTGGTCTATGACCCCAGCAATATGTTCTATCTCTCCGGCTACACGGGCGAGGGCCTGGTGCTGGTCTCGCGCGGGATCAGCGCCATCGTGACGGACTTTCGCTATACCGAGCAGGCGCAGGCGCAGGCTCCCGGCTTTGAGGTGCTGATGACCGAAAAGGGCACCTCGCACGAGGACATCGCCGGCGCGCTGTGCGCCCGCGGCGGGATCGACACCCTGTACTATGAGGACGACTTTGTGACCGTCCACACCTTCAACGCCCTGCGCGAAAGCGTGCGCGGGGTGGAATGGAAGGTGGTGGGTGGGGAGATCGCCCGCCTGCGCGAGATCAAGGACGCGGACGAGCTGGCCCTCATCCGTGAGGCCTGCCGCATCACGGGCGAGGCGTTCGAGCGCATCCTGCCCTACATCAAGGAAGGTGTGACCGAAAAGGAGCTCGCCCTCCGGCTCGATTTTGACATGATGAGCCACGGGGCCAGCAAGCCGTCGTTTTCCACGATCGTGGCCGCCGGCGCCAACGGCTCTCTGCCGCACGCGGTGCCCGGCGAATACCGCCTGCGCCGCGGGGACATGATTACCATGGACTTTGGCGCGCGCTACGGCAATTACTGCGCCGACATGACCCGCACCGTCGCCTTGGGCGAGCCCTCGGCTGAAATGAAGAAGGTCTACGGCATTGTGCTGGACGCCCAGAAGATGGCACAGGACGCGGTGGCCGCCGGCAGGTCCTGCCGCGAGATCGACGCCATCGCCCGCGACTACATCTACGGCCACGGCTATGAGGGGCGCTTCGGCCACGGCCTGGGCCACTCGGTGGGCATCGACATCCATGAGGACCCGCGCTTTAACCAGAGCACGAACGCCGTGCTCAAGGCGGGTCAGATCATGACCGTGGAGCCAGGCATCTACCTGCCCGGCGTCGGCGGCGTGCGCATTGAAAACTCCGTGGCCGTGCTCGAGGGCGGCTGCGAGGTCCTCACCCATCCCAGCCGCGAGCTCATCATCCTGTAAGCCGGGATTTCCATGTCAATACACATCGAGGAGGAACGATCACTATGATTACCGCAGGCGATTTCAAAAAGGGCATTACCATCGAATGGGACGGCGGCGTGTGGAACATCGTCGATTTCCAGCACGTCAAGCCCGGCAAGGGCGCGGCCTTTGTGCGCACCAAGCTCAAGAACGTCATGACCGGCGCCGTCATCGAGCGCAGCTTCAACCCCACCGACAAGATGCCCCGCGCCATCGTGGAAACCAAGGAGATGCAGTACGTCTACAACGACGGCGGCCTGTATTATTTCATGGATATGGACACCTACGAGCAGCTTCCTCTCAACCACGACCAGGTGGAGGACGCCATCCCCTTCGTCAAGGAAGGCACCAACGTGACCGTGAAGTTCTTCAAGGGCAGCGCCTTCAGCGTGGCCGCGCCCAACTTCGTCGAGCTTGAGATCACCGATACCGAGCCCGGCTTCAAGGGCGACACCGCCAGCAACACCTACAAGCCCGCCACCCTGGAGACCGGCTATACCCTGCAGGTGCCGCTGTTCATCAACACCGGCGACCACATCCGTGTGGACACCCGCACCGGCGAGTACATGGAGCGCTGCTGAGGAGGCAAAGGAGATCAATATGGGGAATCTGACCGATCGGGCCGCCTATCTGCGCGGCCTTGCCGAAGGCATGAATCTGGACAAGGAAAAGAACGAAAACAAGCTGCTTTTGGAGATGCTGGGGCTGATGGACGAGATGGCCCAAAAGGTCTCTGATCTGGATGCGGATGTGGGCGAGCTGGAGGAGTATGTGGAGGATCTTGACTCCGACCTTAGCGACATGGAGGAAACCCTCTTTGGCGACGAGGACGACGAATGTGACTGCGACGGGGAGGACGGCTGCGACTGCTGCGATCAGGAGGAACTGTCCTTCGACTGCCCGCACTGCGGAAAGACCGTGCTGGTCAAGGCCGCCGACATCGATTATGACGAAAGCCCCGTATGCGAGCACTGCGGCCAGCCCTTCTTCACCGATGCGGAGGATGACAAGGACGACTGAGCTTGACTTTCATGCGTCGTTCCCCTATAATAACCCTCACCGGCAATGACGGGACCAAGTAAGCCGGGCAGGCGCGCCCTCAGAGAGCCTTCGGACGGTGCGAGAAGGCGGCGGCAGCCCGGATGAATACCTCCCCGAGCCCGGCCGTGAACGTTTTTTCAGTAGCGGACCGACGGTGCGCCGTTTATAGCGCGGGGCCTCAGGGCCCGCTGAGGGCGCGTCTGCGCCGAAACGGAAGTGGTACCGCGATTCGCCTGTCGCCTTCCTCCCCAAGCAGGGAGGAGGGCGGCTTTCATTTTTCCGGCCTCCGCGGCCGGAGCCATCAAGGAGGGACCTGTCTATGGAGTCTGTTTCCTTCGCCCGCCGGTTTGACAACGTGACCGGCAGCGCCATCCGCGAGATCTTCAAGGTGCTGGGCCGCCCCGGCATGATCAGCTTCGCCGGCGGCAACCCGTCTCTGGATGCCCTGCCGGATCAGCTGTGCGCCGATCTTGCGCGAGATGCGCTGCTCGCGGACGGCAAGCGCATTTTGCAGTACGGCGCCACGGAGGGCTATCCGCCCTTTCTGGAAAGCCTGTCAGAATACCTCAAGAGCCACTTTGGTTTTTCCATGGATGGCGACGGCGTGCTTCCCACCACCGGCAGCACCAGCGGCATGGACCTGCTGCTCAAGGCGCTGGTCAATCCCGGCGACGCGGTGCTCGTGGAAAGCCCGACCTTCCTTGGCAACATGCAGACCATGCACCTCTACGAGGCCAACCTCATCCCCATCGAGAGCGACGAGGGCGGCGTGCGGCTGGATCAGCTGGAGGAGGCCGCGCGCAGGTATCATCCCAAGCTGTTTTACGTGATCCCCACCTTCCAGAATCCCTCCGGCCGCACGCTGGCCGCCGACCGGCGCAGG
>CALVKX010000020.1 GCA_944333375.1 uncultured Eubacteriales bacterium | reverse complement strand
TTCGACCGCTACGGCGAAAAGGCGTTCAGCCGGCAGGTGACGGCCGAAAACGGCGCCCGTCTCCTTTCCCTGAGCGAACGGCTCTGCGGCATAACCTATCGGGAGGCGGAGCGATGAACGTAATGATAACCGGGGCGGCAGGAGGACTTGGCCGCGCGATGGCCGTGGAATGTGCCAAAAGGGGCTATTTGCTGTTTTTGACGGACCTGGACG
Organism: uncultured Eubacteriales bacterium; assembly: GCA_944333375.1. The sequence goes on along the minus strand of CALVKX010000020.1, from coordinate 15,656 downwards.
CGGAGGGGCTGGAGGCCATCCGGGAAGGGCTTTCCCGCCGTTTCCGCATCAGAATTCATGCGAAGGCCTGCGACCTGACCGACAGCGCAGGCGTGGACGCGCTGATGGCGCAGGCCTCGCGGCTTGGCCTTACGTTTGACATGCTGCTCAACGTGGCCGGAGTGGACTTTGAGGGTGGATTTTTGAAGCGGGAGCGCGAAAAGGTGATGCGCATCGTGGCCCTCAACAACGAAGGCACGCTGCGCATCACCCATGCCGTATTGCAGCGGCGAACGCCAAACAGGCGCTTCACCGTCGTCCTTGTCTCCAGCCTCGCATCCCTGTTCCCCATGCCGCTGAAGGCCACCTACGCCGCCTCCAAGCGCTTCCTGCTGGATTTCGGACTGGCCCTGCGCCAGGAGCTCAGGGATCAGGACGCAAACGTCCTGACGCTGTGCCCCGGCGGTCTGACCACCAACGAGGAAGTCTGCGCAGCCATCTGCGCACAGAGAATCCTTGGCAACTTCACCACCAACGCCATGGAAAAGGTTGTTTGCAAAACGCTTGACCTGGCCCTGCAGGGAAGGCCGCGCTATATTCCCGGCGCTTTTAACCGCATGCTTTTCCTGCTGGGAAAGGCGGTCCCGCCATCCTGGGCCGCGGCCTTCATCCATCGAAGGTGGACCCGGACGCAGAAAAAATGGCTTTTTCCTTCGGAGAACATGCGTTGATTAGCCGTCCTTGCCCTGGATGTCCCGGGCGATATAGATGGGCCGCTTCTTGGTTTCCAGATAGGTCTTGCTCAGATACTGGCCCAGGATGCCCACGCAGAAGAGCTGGATGCCGCCCAAAAGCAAAATGATGCAGATGGTGGCCGGAAAGCCCGCCACGGGATCGCCCCAGATGATGGTCTTGATGAAAAAGTACAAAATGAGGATAAAGGCGATCAGGCAGAACAGAACCCCAACCACCGAAGCGATGGCCAGCGGCGCGGTGGAAAAGCCGATGATGCCGTCGATGGAATACAAAAGCAGCTTCCAAAACGACCATTTCGTCTCCCCCGCGACGCGCTGGATGTTTTCATATTCCAGCCATTTGGTGCGGTAGCCCACCCAGCTGAAGATGCCCTTGGAAAAGCGGCTGACCTCTTTGAGCGAGAGGATGCTTTTGACCATCTGCCTGGTCATCAGGCGGTAATCGCGCGCGCCGTCCACGATCTCGGTACGGGAGATGCGGTTGATGAGGCGGTAGAACGCCCGCGCAAAGAAGCTGCGCACCTTCGGCTCGCCCTGCCGCGTCACGCGCCGGGTGGCCACGCAGTCGTACCCTTCCTCCCGGATGCCCCTGAGCATGTCGGGAAGCAGGGAAGGTGGGTCCTGCAGGTCCACGTCCATGATGGCCACATAGTCGCCCGCGGCGGCCTCCATGCCTGCAAACATGGCGCTTTCCTTGCCGAAATTGCGCGAGAAGGAGATGTACTTCACCCGCGGGTCCCTCTCCCGCAGGCGCCTGACCGCCTCCAGCGTGCCGTCGGTGCTTCCGTCGTCCACGAACCAGATCTCGAAGGAAACATCCATGCCGGCGGTTTCCCTGAAAAAGGCCTCATAAAAAAGGGGGACTGCCTCCTGCTCGTTGAGGCAGGGCACCACGACGCTCAAAGTCTCCATTCAGCCGCACTCCCTTCATTCTTCCTGCGTATCGTAGGGAGGAAAGCTCAGGCTGGCGATAAACGCCTCAAGGTCCGCCCGGTCGCTCTCCAGCTCCTGTGCCGCTTCGCCGTCATAGAGATAGGCGGGGGCAGACGGATAGACCGTCCAGACCTCAATCAGGTCCGGCCCGTTATAAAACGCGACGCACCAGGCATCCAGCAGCGTCATGCTCTGCTCCCCCACGGCGATGTCGGTGGAGATGACCATCGCCTCGTAGCCAAAGACCGTATCCACCTGCGCGCAGGAGGGATCATCGTTGACATACAACGCCTCCTGCGCGATCCGGGCGGCTACGTCGGGCCAGAGCGAGAGAAGCTCCTGCGCCGTCCCCGGCTCCACGCCGCTGGTGCAGCTGATGCTGGCCAGCGCACGCCCGTACCGCATGCGGGTGAGATAGACGTCGCTGAGCGAATTGGCGTCCAGCATCAGCGCGTACATACCCTCCAGCCCGTCCGGCGCCTCAAAGGCGCCGGCCTCGGTCACAAACAGGGACTCCGCGCCCTGCGGAATCTGGCAGGTCGCGAACGTCTCCTCCGACAGAGCAGGAACGGCCAGCAGTACCAGGCTTAGCGAAAGTGCAAGCGCCCTGAAAAATCTCATGCCCTGTCCTCCCTTCCTGATGCAACCATTGTAGCATGCCGCGCTTCTTTTCGCAATCCGCCTTGCCAGCAGGAGCTGCTTTTGGTATACTTCGCTCAGAAACCTCTGAAGGAGGCATGCCCCGTGCGCATCGCCCTGGTCGCGGACCTTCATGGAAACCGCCCCGCCACCCTCGCGCTCGAACGCGACCTCAGGCTGATTCACCCGGACCGCGTGCTGTGCCTGGGCGATATCGTGGGCAAGGGCCCCAGCAACGACTTCACCTTTGACTGGGCCATGGCGCACTGCGAGGTCGTGCTGGGCGGTAACTGGGACCTGGGCGTGGGAAAAAAACAGTTTGCGCCCGATTCCTATTACTGGGAGCAGCTCGGCCCCGAACGCATGAAGCGGCTCTGCGGCCTGCCCATGGAATATGAGCTTCGCCTCAGCGGCCGCCGCATCCGACTGTTCCATGGTCGCCCCCTGATGGAGAAGCTCATCCCCATTCAAGGCGACGCCGCGCTGTTTGAACCGTTTTTTCAATCCCCTGAGGGAGGGCGCTACGACGCGGTAGGCTACGCCGACGCGCACCGCCAGGGCCTGCGCACGGTAACGCCGGGCGTTGTGTTCAATACCGGCAGCGTCGGAAACGCCATGGGCATCCCCAAATGCTGCTATGCCCTGCTGGAAGGGGCGGAAGGGGACGGACCTTTTGAAATTCGCTTCCGCCAGCTCGATTATGACCGGGAACAGGCCGTTCGGGACGCCCTGGCCGCTCCCGCCATCCCCCTCATCGACGCCTACATTCACGAAATCAAGACCGGCATCTACTCCCGCCGTCCCGTCCAAACGCCTCCCCCCGGTCCCGCGCGGTGAATCCGCCGGGCTTTTTTTTGCGCCGAAGGCCGCAAAACATTGACGCGGCGCCGGATGGCGGTTACAATAGGCATAGGCAAAAGCCTGTGCGTTTCCAGATGCATAACGCCAAGGAGGGCGACATGTCCTTTTCGTCCGACGTAAAAAAGGAGCTTTCGCGCGTTAAGCCGGAAAAAAGCTGCTGTGTTCTGAGCGAGCTGTGCGGATTGTACGCATCGATGGGAAGCCTGAGCCTGCTGGGCCGCGGACAGGTCAACGTGCAGCTTTCCTCCGAAAGCCTGGCGGTTTGCCGCAGGGCCTATACGCTTCTTGCGCAGGCGCTGCGCCTGTCTCCCCAGATTCATTACGTCTCCAGCGCGCGCTTCGGGGGAAAGCGAAAATGCGTCCTGACCCTCGGGCCCATTCAATCCCCAACTTTGCTTAGCGCGCTGGGTATGATGGAAAAGAACGTGGACGGCTCCTTTACCCTCAAGTCCACCGCGCCCAGGATCCCGCTGACCCGCGGCTGCTGCATGCGCGCGTTTCTGCGCGGCATGCTCCTTGGCGGCGGCACCATGACTAACCCGGGGCAGGGGTATCATCTGGAGATCGCCTTCAGGGATGAGGACACCCGCGCCATGCTGGCCAAGTGCCTGCAGCGCCTCGGCCTTCCCATCCGCATGAGCGCCCGGCGGGACCATCCTTATGTCTATCTCAAGCAGTCGGACCAGATCGTCACCCTGCTGACGGCGCTGGGCGCGCACGCGTGCGTGATGGACATCGAAAACCTGCGCGTCAGGCGTCAGGTGCTGGGTTCCGTCAACCGCGCGCTCAACTGTGACAGCGCCAATCTGCAAAAGCAGATGGACGCAAGCGGCCAGCAGCTGGAGGCCATCCGCAGGCTAATCAGCGAGAACCGGCTCTCCTCCCTGCCCCCTTCGCTCAGAGAGATTGCGCTGGCGCGCCTCAATGCCCCGGACGCAACCCTTGCCCAGCTCGGACAGGCGCTGGACCCGCCCATTGGAAAAAGCGGCGTCAATCATCGCATGCGGCGGTTGATGGCCTATCTGGATGATACGGAGAATTCAGGAGGGATTTCCCATGATTAAGACCCAGGCAGATCTGAAAAACCATAACCTCATCGGGCGCGAGCGCGCTGCCCTGATCGCAGGCACCGCTTCCCGCTTTCAGTCCACCCTCACTTTGGAGCGCGACGGCATCGTCCTCAACCTCAAGAGCATGATCGGCCTTCTCTCCCAGACCATTCCAAAGGACGGGCTCATCTGGGTAGTGGCCGACGGCGTGGACGAAAAGGAGGCCACCGAGGCCGTTTTGAGCGTCCTGCTTAAAGATGGTTGAAAACCCATGGCTGCGCTGTGGGAAAAAACGCCGTGTTCTTTATCCGGCACCATTTTCATTTTCCTTATCTCCTTTTCCACAGCCTGTGGAAAACGTGGAAAACCCCCTTCTTTTGCCTTATTTCGAGGCACGCGTGTCGAAAGGTTTTGTCTTTTTGGGGCAGGAAACGCGCGTTTCAAACGCGAAATGGTATGTTCAGCTTTTGCCATTTGAGGCAGAGGCGGCACAGACTGTGGAAATTCCCGGAAAGCCTTTGGCTTTTCCATGGGTTTTCCAAGGGCCTTTTTGGTATGCTGCAAGGTCTTAAACCGCTTTTCCACGGTTTCCTCACCCCCTACTACTACTACTGAATAAAGATGCAACTACTACAAGAACGGTTGTCGGAGGTTTCCAAAAATGAAGTTTGAATGTTCCGCGCAAGAACTGCTCACCGGCTTGATTAACGCCACCCGCGCTTTGAGCTCGCGCCCCGCCATGCAGATTCTCGAAGGCGTTTTGCTCAGCGCCAGCGAGGATGAGGTGGAGCTGATGTGCTCCGATGGGTCGCTGAGCATCAAAAGCCGCGTAAAGGCCGCCGTGTCCCAGCCCGGCCAGGTCGTGCTTCCGGGAAAGCTGCTGACCGAAATCGTGCGCAAGCTGCCGGAAGGAACGGTTTCCTTCTCGATGAATGACCGTCTGATCGTCACCATCCGCTGCTACCAGAGCCGCTCGACCATCACCGGCATGTCCCCGGCGGAGTTTCCGCAGATGAAGGACCTTCTTCATACCCATGCCCTACACTTTCCCCAGAAGCGCCTGCGCGACATGATCTCCAAGGTCACCTTCGCCATCGCCCTGCAGGAGAGCCGGCAGGCGCTGACGGGCTGTCTGATGGAGGTTACCTCCGATGAATTGCGGCTGGTGGGGCTTGACGGGTTCAGGCTCGCGCTGCAGCGCATGCACGACCAGTTCATTCTGCCCGACGGCGTGGACAAGGTCAGCGCCATCATTCCCGGCCGGGTGATGAACGAGATCGCCCATATCATGGAGGATGACGAGGGCATGGCGACGTTCCATCTGGACAGCACGCACCTGATGGCCGTCATGGGCGACACCACGCTGGTAACGAGCCTGCTGGCCGGCGAATACATCAACTATCGCCAGATTTTGCCCACCTCCTGGCTCACCCGCGTGACCGTCAAGCGACGCGAGCTGCAGGACGCCATCGAGCGCGCCAGCCTCATGGCCAAGGAAGGAAAGAACAACCTCATTCGCATGAAAGCGACCCAGGACAACCTCAAAATCACCTCCATGAGCGAGCTGGGCGACGTGCTGGAGGATCTGGACGCTCACCTGGAGGGAGAGGACATCGAGATCGCGTTCAACGCCCGCTATATCAGCGATGTCATCAAAAACGTGGATGAAGACTGCTGCACCCTGTGCATGAACACCAACGTCAGTCCCTGCGTCATCTCCCCTCTGGAGGGCGACAGCTATCTCTACCTTGTGCTTCCTGTCCGCGTGTACAACTGAGAGCAGGTATTTGAGCCATTTTCGGAGGCGCATGCCTCCGTTTTTTATTTTTTCTTTGCCGCATAGGCTCTTTTGACCCGGCATACAATAATCCGTGAAACCCTTTGACATCGCCGCGGAAGTGCGATAAAATTTTTCCATCAAAAATGAAGGAGGCGGCAGGCATGGAGGCATCGGCCAGGGAAAGGCTGCTGGAAGCGCTCAGACAATCCATTCCCAAAAAGCAGATCGTGGAAAATGCACCCATGAGCCGCTATACCACCCTTCGCCTCGGCGGCCCGGCGGATGTGCTGGTGCAGATCGCCACGGCCGAGCAGCTCTCGGCCGCCTATCTCGCGGCCAGGGAGGCCGGTGTGGAGGTGTCCGTGCTTGGCAACGGAAGCAATCTTCTGGTCAGGGACGGCGGCGTCAGGGGGCTGGTGATCCAGCTTGGAGAATTGTTTTCCGAGGTATCGGACCCCGTTCCCCTGCCCGACGGGCGCGTGGCCCTGAGCGCGCAGGGCGGCGCGACGCTCCAGAAGCTCTGCAACGCCGCGGCGGATCATGCGCTCAGCGGCCTGGAATTCGCCAGCGGCATCCCCGGGACGGTCGGAGGCGCGGCCTATATGAACGCCGGCGCCTACGGCGGGGAGATGAAGGACGTAATTACCCACGTGACCGCATGCCTGCCCGATGGCCGGACCGTCGCGTATTCCAACGAAGAGATGGCGTTCGGGTATCGAAAAAGCAGGCTGAACCAGCAAAGGGAGCCCATCGCCATCACCTCCGTCACCGTTGCGCTCAGCCCCGGAGACGAGGAGACCGTGCGCGCCACCATGCGGGAATTTTCCGCCAGACGGCGCGAGAAACAGCCCCTTACCATCCCAAGCTGCGGCAGCACCTTCAAAAGGCCGGAGGGGCGCTTTGCGGGGACGATGATCGACGAATGTGGCCTCAAGGGCCTGCGTGTGGGAGGGTGCAGCGTATCGACCCTGCACGCGGGGTTCCTCGTCAACGACCAGGAAGGAACCGCTGGGGATTATCTGGCGCTAATCGCTCAGGTGCAAAAAGCGGTTTACGAAAAGACCGGCGTCCGGCTGGAGCCGGAGGTCCGCGTCTGGGGCGAGGATCTTGGGATCAAAGAAGTTTAGTACGAAAGCGAGGAATCCGGCATGCAGTTTCTCATCCTGACGGGTATGAGCGGCGCGGGCAAAACCGTGGCCATCCGCTATCTGGAGGACCTTGGTGCCCTCTGTGTGGACAACCTCCCCCCCATGATGCTGGTGCCCTTTATGGAAGCATGCCAGAACGCCAGGCTTCATAACCCCATGATCGCCATTGCGGCGGATGTCCGCAGCGGCGAATTCTTCGACGCCAAGGCGGTCACGAAAATCATTGACGAGGCCCGTCTGGTGGGCTTTCAGATCGACACGCTCTTTATCGAGGCCAGCGATGAGGTGCTGGTCAACCGCTATAAGGAAACGCGCCGAGACCATCCGCTCAGCGGCGAGGGCCTGACGCTGCACGAGGCGATCCGGGAGGAGAGAAACCGCCTCATGCCGCTTCGTGAGACGGCCAATCATCTGATCGACACCTCCAATTTAAAGCCGCGCGCGCTGCAAAAGATGCTCAGCGCCATCGTCTTCAGCGCCGGCTCCGAGCCCCCGCTGCGCGTGGAGGTGCTCAGCTTCGGCTTCAAACGCGGCATCCCGCGCGAGGGCGATCTGGTCTTTGACGTGCGCTTTTTGCCCAATCCCTTCTACATCCCGGAACTTGGCTCGCATACGGGGCTGGACCAGGATGTCCGGGATTTCGTCCTGGAGCATCCCGTCACCAAGGAGTTTCTCCTCAAGTGCATGGATATGCTGAAATTTCTTTTGCCCCATTACATCACCGAGGGCAAGCACCGGCTGGTCATCGCCATCGGCTGCACGGGGGGCGCGCACCGCAGCGTGGCCATCGCCGAGTACATCAGCGCCAGCCTGGAGGGTCTGGGGTATCACACCACGGTCAACCATCGCGATATCGCTTTGGAGCAGGCGCACTGGGAGGCCAGAAGCGACTATCAAAAGGGAGAGCCGTGATGCGTTCGACTTTCCGGCGCTGTCTGCTGAGCCTCCTGTGCGCGCTGCTGCTTGTTTCCTCCGGCGCGCAGGCCGAGGTCTATGACGAGCTTCCCCGGGAGGACTGGTACAGCCGCCCTCTTTTTCGACTAACGGCCTTCAATACCGCCCAGAGCGATTGCCTCCTTCTGGAGTGCGGCGGTCAGAGCATGATGGTGGACGGAGGAACCGCGCCTTTTCGGGAAAAGCTGAAAAACGCGCTCGAGAAGCGCGGAATCACAAGCCTGAAATATCTTTTAAACACGCATTTCCACGAGGATCATATCTCGGGGCTGTATTACCTGATGCGCTACGGCTTTGAGGTGGGGCTTTACCTGCATCCCTACAACGACTATGCCGTCAATGTCAGCTCCCTGCAAAAGGACACCATCCAGCAGGCCGCGCGAAGCGGCGTCCCCACGCTTCAGATTTTTCACGGGGACGAGTTTTTGCTGGGCGAGGCGGTCCTGACGCTCTACCGCCACGACGGCGGGCTGAGCACCAACGGCCGCTCGGTGGTCACGCGCGTGACGTTCGGGGACGCGAGCATCCTTTTGACCGGGGACATTATCGGCGATACGCAGACCTGGCTGGTTAAGAATCTCCCCGCCGAGGCGCTCAAGGCGGATATCGTCAAGGCGCCCCATCACGCCATCACGCCCATGACAGTGCCGTTTCTGGAGGCCGTCAATCCCGAGGCGGTGCTCATCACCAACGATTATGACCGCGTGGACAAGGGACGGGTCCAGCTGGATTCCCGCGACATTCCGGCCTTCTATTCGGGCGAGGGCACCGTGGTCTTTGAAACGGACGGCGACGACTGGTATATCTATCAGTTGGACGGCGCGTTTTGAGCTTTGTGCAGGGAACGGCGGTAGAAAAGCACCATCAGGATGCTGCACACTACCCAGCCCATCGGGTAGGCCAGCGTCACGCCCAGAAAGGAATTGCCGAGCTGGCGGTTGACAAACAGGTACGCCTGACGGAACAGCACGAAGGAAAAGAGCATGATGAACATGGGCGTCTTGGCGTCGCCCGCGCCGCGCAGCGCGCCGGCATAGATCTGGTTGAAGCAGCAGGCCAGGTAGAAGGGCGAGATGATGGAGATGAAGTGCACGCCGTGGGTGAGCACGGCCTCGTCGGAGGTGAAGAGCTGGTTGAGAGGTCTTGCGAAGGCAACGATCGCCACGCACAGGACCGCGGTCACCGAAAGCGTCATCCACAGCGCCTGGCGCACGCCCTTGCGCGCACGGTCCATGCGCCCCGCGCCGCAGTTCTGTCCCACAAAGGTGGTCAGCGCCAGCGCCACGGACTGCATGGGAATGAGCACGAACACGTCCAGCTTGTTGTAGCTGGACCAGCCGGCCATGCACGCCGAACCGAAGAAATTGATGTAGCTTTGCACAAAGACGTTGGAAAAGGACGTGATGGCCTGCTGCACGCCGCTGGGCAGGCCGATGGCGAGGATGCGGCCAAGCATGGCGCGGCCGATGCGCAGATCGCGCCAGCGGATGCCGTAGGGCGTATGGTCGTGGGTAAGCACGAACAGGACCAGCAGCGCCGAGAGGAACTGCGCCAAAATGGTCGCGTAGGCTACGCCATCCACGCCCATGTGAAAGACGATGACGAACAGGAGGTCAAAGACGGTATTGACCACGGCGGAGAACAAAAGGAAATAGAGCGGGCGCTTGGAATCGCCCACGGCGCGAAGGATGCCCGAGCCCATGTTGTACACAAACAGCCCGCTGATGCCCGCAAAGTAGATCGTCAGGTAGGTCCGCGCCTCCCCGATCACGTCGGGCGGCGTGGACATAATCGCCAGCATGGGCTCCACGATCAGCACGCCCAGCGCCGTACACAGAAGCGACATGATAAAGGTGGCGCCGATGGTGGTGTGCACGGCATCGTGCAGGGCCCGGTGGTCGTGCGCGCCGTAGCACTGGGAGATGATGACGCTGGCGCCTGTGGAAAGCCCCGCGGAGAGGCCCACGAGCATGTTGATGATGCTGGCGGTGCTGCCCACCGCGGCCAGCGCCTGGGTGCTGACGAACTGGCCTACCACGATGGTGTCAACGGTGTTGTAGAGCTGCTGGAACAAAAGCCCGATCGCCATGGGAACCGAAAAGCCCACCAGCTGCCGCCAGATGGGACCCTGCGTCATGTCGGCGTCTCGCCTGCGAAAAGCCCTGGCCGTACCTATTCCCCCCTGTTTGTCTGTCGAATGATGAAAAGCAGATTAAGCATAGCACAACCCGGCGCACAGGTCAAACGGCCCGTGGCGAAAACGCGCATTTCCCCATTGCCTTTTGATAGCAAACGCGATAAAATAACCTTACCAGTGTCATGATATTCAAGCGCAAGGAGGAACCCCTCATGTACCGACAGGTCATCGAAAAAGCCGCCGAGAAGATGAAAAAGACGACTTCTGTTTACCAGGACGACCTTCGCTCCATCCGTGCCGGCCGCGCCAACCCGCAGTTTTTGGAGCGCGTGACGGTGGATTATTACGGCGTGCAGACGCCGCTTACCCAGATGGGCAACATCACCTCGCCCGAGCCGCGTATGCTGGTCATCAACGTCTGGGATCAGAAGGCCATCCCCATGGTGGAGAAGGCCATCCTCAAAAGCGACCTGGGCCTCAACCCCACCAACGACGGAAAGATCATCCGCCTGGTCGTCCCTGAGCTCAACGAGGAGCGCCGCAAGGAGCTGACCAAGCTGGTGCGCAAGGGCGCGGAGGAATCCAAGGTGGCCATCCGCTCCATCCGACGCGACGCGATGGAGCAGTTTAAGAAGCTGGAAAAGGACGGCGTGATTACCGAGGATGACCGCACCAAGGCGGAAAAGAAGATGCAGGAGACCACAGACGCCGCCATCAAGGGCATCGACGAACTGTGCGCCAAGAAGGAAAAGGAAATCATGGAGGTCTGAGCGGCGCTCCGCCGGACTGCCCAAGCGGACCGCGCCCCCGCGTGCGGTCCGCTTTTGGCGTTGGATCAAAGGGGTGGGCGCGTTGCTTGACAGCCCATTTTGTTCCATAGTACAATACAAAGCACCATGGGCCCAAGATGCCCGCATGGGGAGGTTAAGGATGCAGCAGACCTTTGAGCACTTGCTGGGGCTTCCTGCGGAAGCGGCGCTGGCCATCCTCAGGTCCAGCGGCATTGCGGATGTCAGCGTCAGGCAGACTGCCGCGCCGCCGCGCCGAAACCCTTTGCCCGAGGACGCGCTGCGCACCCCGGAGGGAGAGGAACAGGGCTATGCGTCCACCCGCGTGGTGGCTGTTGAGGACGATGGGCGCACGCTCATCGTTTCACGCTTTTTGACGGGCACGCCCCGGGAAAGGAGCCGGTCATGACCGTACCGCTGTACGCCGATATCGACCTAGCGCGCCTGCCAGGGCACGTGGCCATCATCATGGACGGAAACGGCCGCTGGGCCAAGCAGCATAAGGTGAAGGTGGCGCTGGGCCACCGAAGCGGCACCGAGGCGCTGCGCGAGATCATTCGCTCCTCCAGCGACATCGGCATCCGGGCCCTGTCGCTCTACGCCTTTTCCACGGAGAACTGGGCCCGCCCCGCAAGCGAGGTAGAGGCGCTGATGCAGCTCATTTTGGACTTTTTCTCCAGCGAGATCGACGAGCTGGACGAAAAGAACGTGCGCATCACGATCCTGGGCGACAAGGACGCCCTTCCAAAGCGCCAGCGCGACGCGCTGTGCGAGGCCGAGTGCCGCACAGCGGACAACACCGGGCTCAGACTCAACATCGCCATCAACTATGGCGCGCGCGCGGAGCTTGCGCGCGCCGCGCGGACAATCGCCGAGGAGGTCAGGGCGGGCACGCTGGACCCAGCCGCGGTGAATGAGGAGATCTTCGCCCAAAGGCTCTACACCCGGGATTTGCCGGATGTGGATCTGCTGATCCGCACCAGCGGCGAGATGCGGTTGAGCAACTTCCTGCTCTACCAGTGCGCCTATGCCGAGTTCGTGTTTCCCACCATGCTCTGGCCGGACTTCACGGTGGAGGATTATCACCGCTGCATCGCGCAGTATCAGGGCAGAAAGCGCCGCTTCGGCAGGCGCGAGGAATAACGGTCCCAAGGAGGCAGCATGAGCCAAAGCAATTCGCAGAAAAAACCATCCTCCATGATGCAGCGCATCGTGACGGGCGCGGTGCTGGTCGCGCTTCTGGCCGTCATCCTAAGCGTGGGAAGCTGGCTGTTTGCCGCGGTGGCGTTTTTGTGCCTTTTGCTGGCTTTGTATGAGGAGCTTACGGCGCTCAGCCGCGGCGGCCACCATCCCGTCTGGTGGACCAGCTTCGCGGGGCTGACCATCTCCGTGCCGCTGATGATGTTCTATTCCTCCCTGGTCATCATCCCCATTCTGGCGCTTTTGTCCTTTGCGGTGCTGCTGGTGGTGATGCGGCGCGAGGACCCGGACTTGGTGGACATCTGCATGAGTGAGCTGCCCATGCTGACGGTGGTTCTGCCGGGCATGTGCCTGTTTGGGATTTTGGACACCGAGCCGAAAAGCCTCCAGGCGCTTTTGCTGGTGCTGGTCTTCGCCATCGCCGTGGGCGGCGACACCTTCGCCTATTTTGTGGGCAGCGCCATCGGCGGCCCAAAGCTCTGCCCGCATATCAGCCCCAACAAGACCATCGTCGGGGCCGCGGGCGGGCTTTTGGGAAGCGTGCTTTGCGCCGTGGTCGCCGGGCGTCTCTTTACGCTGTGCTTTCCTGATTTTTCAGGCTTTCCGCCCATCTGGGGCGACATGCTCTGCGGCTTTTTCGGCGGCATCGCCGGACAGATGGGCGACCTGTTTGCCAGCATGGTCAAGCGCCATTGCAAAATCAAGGATTTTGGCCATATTTTCCCCGGCCACGGCGGCATGATGGACCGGCTGGACAGCGTTGTGTTCACAGCCATCATCGTCTACTGCTACCGGGTCATTTTGCTTGCGTCGATTTGAGAAAAGAGGTTTTTGCACATGAAAAAGCGCCGTCTGGCCATACTGGGTTCCACGGGCAGCATCGGCACGCAGGCGCTGGAGGTCGCCGCGCTGCATCCCGACCGCTTCGAGGTGGCGGCGCTGACCGCCCATTCCAGTTACGAAAAGCTCTTTGAGCAGGTCCGAGCCTTCCGGCCTCGCATGGCCGGGCTGGTCAAGCCCATCGCGCGGGAGGAGATCCCGGAGGACCTGCGCTTTTGCCAGTGGGTTTTCGGGCCCGAGGCGCTGACGCTGGCCGCCCGCTCCGACGTGGACGACGTGCTGGTGAGCGTGGTGGGCATGGTGGGGCTCAAAAGCGTGCTGACGGCGCTGGAGGAAGGCAAGCGGGTGCTCCTTGCCAACAAGGAGGCGCTGGTCGCGGGCGGAAGCCTCGTGATGGAGGCGGCCCGCCGCGTGGGCGAACACGCCCTCCTGCCCGTGGATAGCGAGCACAGCGCGATCTTCCAGTGCCTTCAGGGCGCGGGCCCAAATCCGTATGCCCGCATCATCCTGACCTGCTCGGGCGGCCCGTTTCGCACCTGGAGCAGGGAGGAGATCCGCGCGGCCACAAAGGAGCAGGCGCTCAAGCATCCCAACTGGGTCATGGGCCAGAAGATCACCGTGGATTCCGCGACGCTGTTCAACAAGGCGCTGGAGATGATCGAGGCCAGATGGCTCTTTGACGCCCGGCCCGAACAGATCGAGGTCGTGGTCCATCCCCAGAGCGTCATCCACAGCGGCGTGGAATTTGCAGACGGTGCGCTCATCGCGCAGCTTGGAACGCCCGACATGCGCCTTCCCATCCTCTATGCCATGAGCTATCCAAAGCGCCTGCCCACCGGCGGAAAGCGGCTGGACCTGTTCGCCCTGGGCGGCCTCACCTTTGAAAAGCCGGACGAGGAGCGCTTCCCCTCCGTGCGCCTGGCGCGGGAGTGCCTGCGCGCCGGAGGCGCGGCCGGCTGCGTGCTCAACGCCGCCAACGAGGTGGCCGTGGGCGAATTGTTACAATCCGGCGGGGAGGAACCCATGCGAATCGGTCGAATTTTCGATACCGTGGAGGAAACGCTCCAGCGCGTGGGGCATCTGCCCGCGGGGTCGCTGGAGCAGGTCATGGAAGCCGACCGCCGTGCGCGGGAAACTGCGCGGCAGGTGCTGCATAAGCTAGGCTGACCCCTCTCAGGAAAGGACTTTGATCGCATTGTATATTGTACTTGCCATCGTATTGCTGGGCGTGCTGATTACGGTGCACGAGTTCGGGCACTTTTCGGCCGCCCGCCTGTGCGGCATCCCCGTCAAGGAGTATTCCATCGGCTTTGGTCCCAAACTCGTCCAGTGGAAGAGCAAAAAGCACGAGACCCTCTTCTCCATCCGGCCCATTCCCCTGGGCGGCTACTGCATGTTCTACGGCGATACGGACGATGACCCCAACGGGGAAAAGAAGGACGATCCCCGCAACTACAACAACGCGCCCGTTTGGAAGCGCATGATCTCCGTGTTCGCCGGACCGCTGATGAACTTTGTGCTGGCCTTCGTGGTGGCCGTGGTCCTGATGGGAATCTACGGCGCGACCATCGACACGCCCTTTGTGGCCAGCGTGACCGAGGGCACGCCCGCCGCCGAAAGCGGCCTGATGGCGGGCGACGTGTTCGTCAGCGTGGGCGGCCAGGACATGACGGGCCGGACCGTGACCGACGTCAGCGACGCCATTGGAAGCCTCGGCGCGGGCTCAGCCATCGACATCACCGTCCTGCGCGGCGAGGAGGAGCACACCCTGACCATCACCCCGCGCTATGATGAGGAGGAAGGCCGCTGGCTCATCGGCATCATGATCCAGCAGGGCTACGCGCCCCTGCCCGCCGGGCAGGTGATCCCCGCCGCGTGGGATACCTGCGTGGACGCCTCCACCGCCATCGCCTCGGCGCTGGGCAAGCTCTTTACCACCGGCGAGGGGCTTGACGAAACCAGCGGCCCCGTGGGCGTGGTGCAGCTGGTGGCCGAGCAGACCAAGCAGGGCGGCATGGAGATTTTCCTCTATCTGACAGTGCTTATCTCCATCAACCTGGGACTGATGAACCTGCTCCCCATCCCGGGCCTGGACGGCTCGCGCCTGGTGTTCATGCTCATCGAGGCCGTGCGCCGCAAGCCCGTCGATCAGAAGATCGAGGCCATGATCCACCTGGGCGGCTATGCGCTGCTGTTCGGTTTTATGATCTTTTTCACCTTCAAGGATGTCATGCGCATCTTCCAGTAGCTGCGCAGCGCCGGCCGCCATTTCGGCGGCCGGCGCTTTTCACATACTTTCCAGCCGGCGGACCCATACTACCCCTTGCAGAAAGACGCAGGGAGGTAAAGAAATGATCGCTTCGCAGACGGAACACGAGCGCGCCGTCGTGCGCATCCATGACGAGTATTTGGAAGCGGAGGCGGAAAGCAGCCTGTCCAGGCTCGGCCGCATCGTCTCCGACGCCTATCGCCGCCGGATGGCGCAGGAGCGCTAGGCGCATGGAGCAATATGCCAAATACCTGCGCAAATCCCGCTTTGACCGGGACTACGCCCAGATGAGCGTGGAGGAGACGCTCAGGCGGCACGAGGCCA
>CALVKX010000019.1 GCA_944333375.1 uncultured Eubacteriales bacterium | reverse complement strand
CCGGTGGTGAGCAGGCCCAGGGCCTGGCTGGCCATCTCGGTATTGGCGACGGTGCGCATGGCGTCGAACATGATGAAGAGAATCACCATCGACACCAGCAGCGGCAGGCAGCCGCTCATGGGGTTGACGCCCTCGCGGCGGTAGAGCTCGGCGCTTTTCTGGTTGAGCTTTTCCTTGTCGTTGGCGTATTTCTTCTGCAGCTTGGCGATCTGCGGCTGCAGCTTGGTCATGCGGCGCATGCTCTTGCGGCTCTTGTAGTCCAGAGGCAGAAGGAGCAGCTTAATCAGGAGCGTAAAGACGACCATGCTCCAGCCGTAGTTGTGAATGACGGAATTGATGCCGTTGAGGATCGCGACCAGAAAGTCGTTCATCGGGGGTCATTCCCTCCTTAATGTGGTGTCCGGGTCCTCCGGGACGGGGTCGTAGCCGCCCCTGCAAAACGGGTTGCAGCGCAAAAGCCGCTTCAGCGCCAGCCAGCCGCCCTTGAGCGCGCCGAAGCGTTCGATCGCCGTATAGGCGTACTGCGAGCACGTGGGCTGAAAGCGGCAGGCAGGGGGCGTATTGGGGCTGATGTGTTCCCGATAGAAGCGAATCAACCCCAGAAGGATGCGCTTCATGGCGCCTCCTGATCCGGCGGGGCGAGCGTTCCCGCCCGTGAGAGCAGTTGAAGCACCTGACGGCTGAGCTGGGCAAAGGACCGCTCCGCGGCGGACGGCCTGGCGACGAAAACATACAGCCCGCCGCTCATGCGGCACAGAAGCGGGCGCACACACTCCCGCAGGCGGCGCTTGGTGCGGTTGCGCACCACAGCCACGCCCACCTTCTTGCTCACCGAAAAGCCGACGCGCTTTTGCCGGTTTTTCACGAACAGGAGCGTCAGGTCCTTTGTGGAGGCCCGCTTGCCCCGGCGGTAGACATAGCTGAACTGCCGGTTGGGTCCCAGTCTGTTCTGCCTTTGCACGGCCGCGCCATCGTCCTTTCCGGGTTTGCGCTTTTGGGCGGTATCGGAAAAGCCCGTACCCACTTCACCCGATCTCAGAAATGGGGCGGGCTTTGCCATACCTTGCTTATGAAGCCGTCACGCTCAGGCGCTGAGCACCTTGCGGCCGCGGCGGCGGCGGGCGGCCAGCACCCGGCGGCCGTTCTTGGTGGACATACGGGCACGGAAGCCGTGCACCTTGCTGCGCTGGCGCTTTTTGGGCTGATAGGTACGGAACATCAATAACACTCCTTGCAGAATCAATGTATGGCGTCGCGCGTAGCCTTCGCAACACGCAGGATACCACAAAACAACTATTCTAGTATAGCCGACGGGCCGTCCCATGTCAAGAACAATCGCGTGTTTTCCGCTGAAAAATGCGGCATGCATGCTTTTGAATCCCGCGCGGCATACTGGTGATGAAACCCAACGACAGGAGGAAGCCGCATGAGCGCCGAGCGCGTCACCTTCGTTCCCTCCGCGCTGCTTGAGGGACCGCGTCCCGCGGAGCGCGAGATCTACCGAAAGGCCCCGCCCGCCGTCGGCGACGGACGGCCCGCCGCGCCCGCGCAGGGAGGTCCGCAGCATGGATAAGCAGCGCGTTCATACCGATCCAAAGCACTATTCCTGGCTCACCGAGCAGCTATCGCCGCCCTCGAAGCTGGGCGCCGGCCTGGGCAACGCCTTCTGGGTCGGCGGGCTCATCTGCGTGCTGGGGCAGGCCATCGCGGATGTGGGCGTCCATTTTCTCAGCATGAACGCCCGCACCGCCTCCAGCCTGACCAGCATCACGCTGGTCTTCCTGACCGCCCTGCTGACCGGCCTGGGCGTATTTGACAAGCTGGGCAAGTACGCCGGCGCAGGCACCTTCGTGCCCATCACGGGCTTTGCCAACGCCATGGTGTCGCCGGCGCTGGAGTTTCGGCGCGAGGGCCTGGTGCTGGGACTCGGCGCAAAGCTGTTTTCCATCGCGGGTCCGGTGCTGGTCTACGGCATCGGCGCCTCGGTGCTCACCGGCGTGATCTACGCGCTGTTTTTCCATTGATCGCAGGGAGGGAACGCCATGGCGCTCAAGCGCATCGGATTGCAAACCGTGGAGCTGCCGCTTCGCCCGGCCATCTCAGCGTCGGCGGCGTATGTGGGCAGGAAAGAGGGCGAAGGGCCGCTGGGCGCGCTGTTCGACCACGTGGCCCAGGATGAGCTCTACGGCCAGGAAACCTTTGAGCTGGCCGAAAAGCGCCTCTACCTGGACGCCATCCGAAAGGCCATCCAAAAGGGCGGCCTGCGGCCCGAGAACGTGCAGTTCCTTCTGGGCGGGGACCTGCTCAACCAGATCATCACGGCCTCCTTCTCCGCCCGGGAATTGGGCATCCCTTTCATCGGCCTCTACGGAGCCTGCTCCACCATGGCCGAAAGCCTGTGCCTGGGCGGGATGCTGCTGGACGGCGAGCACGCCTCCACCGCGGTCTGCGCGGCCAGCAGCCATTTCTGTACCGCCGAGCGCCAGTACCGCTATCCTCTGGAGTTCGGCTCCCAACGCCCGCCGACGGCGCAGTGGACCGTGACCGGCGCGGGCGCGGCGCTGCTGTGCCTCGAGCCGTCCGTCCCGCCGCTGGCTCATATCGCGCGCATCTGCATGGGCCGCGTGGTGGACCTGGGCGTCAGCGACGCCAACAACATGGGCGCAGCCATGGCGCCGGCGGCAGCGGACACATTGCTGGCGCTCCTGTCGGACACGGGCACCACGCCCTCGGATTACGACCTCATCACAACGGGCGACCTGGGGCAGGTGGGCCATGATCTGCTGCTCCAGCTCATGCGCGAGCAGCGCATGCCGCTGGACGAGCGCCTCTATCGGGACTGCGGGCTGATGATTTTTGACCGCGAAAGCCAGGACGTGCACGCGGGAGGCAGCGGCTGCGGCTGCAGCGCCTCGGTGCTGTGCGCTTCGCTTCTGCCCGCCCTGCAGCGGGGCGAGCTCAGGCGCATCATCTTTATGGCCACGGGCGCGCTGATGAGCGTCACCAGCAGCCAGCAGGGCGAGAGCATCCCCGGCCTCGCGCATGCGGTGGTGCTGGAATCGCCGCGGCGCTAAGAGAGGGGGCGGCTTGAGGATGCTTTGGATGTATGTGAAGGTTTTTCTCGTCGGCGGCGCGCTGTGCGCCATCGGGGAGCTGCTGGTGCTGCGCACCCGCCTGACCCCGGCGCGCATCCTGGTGTGCTACATCCTCGCCGGGGTGCTGCTCAGCGCCCTGGGGCTCTACGGCCCGCTGGCCGATTTCGCCGGCGCGGGCGCGACCGTTCCGCTGACGGGCTTTGGCCACGCGCTGTGTCAGGGGGTCATGAACGCGGTGGATGAGGTCGGCCTCATCGGCGCCTTCACCGGCGGCCTGTCCGCCACGGCGGGCGGCATCGCCGCCGCCGTGTTTTTCGGCACGCTCGTCGCCCTCGCCTTCAAGCCCCGCGCCAAATAAGCGCCGCGGGCGCTTTTTTGTTACAAGTCAAATCTTGACACCACGGGTAGACAAGCGTATCCTGTTGGTAGACAGTTGTAAATTCCACCAAAGAGGGGGGCTTTCGATGAGAAGCGCAACCGTCTACAACTTTCTTCTGGAAGCCAACATCATGGCCGGCATCGCCATCTTGCTCATGCTGCCCATCCGCCGCTTCCTGCGCCCGCAGCTTGGCAGCCGCGTCATCTGTGTGCTGTGGCTGCTGGTGGCCGCGCGGCTTCTCTGCCCGCTGGCGCTTCCCAACCCTGCCATCAATGAAATCCGCTCTCCCTTTGCCCTGGATGAGGCTCTTCGCCCCATCGCCGGGCAGATCAAGGTGCGGCTGACGGATGCGGCGGAGGCGCTTCACCAGGCCGCCGCAAACGGTACCGTGCAGGCGCAGGTGTTTGGCGATCTTGTGGAGGCTTCCTATAGCGGCATGCTGGCGCTGAGCGCCATGCGGATATATGCCGCCGGGGCGGTGCTGGTCGCGGGCTGGTTTATCGTCTCCAACGTGCGCTTTCGGCGCAGGCTCCGCGCCGGGCGCGTCGGGCCGGTCACCGGGCAGCTCAGGGAGCAATACGACGCGCTCTGCCGCGATCTGAGGCTCAGACCGGTGCCCGTCTACTTCACCGATCCATTGCCCTCCGCCTGTCTGGTGGGCGTGCTCAGGCCCCATATCGTCCTGCCGCTCACCATCCCGCCCGCCGAGGCCGTCGGGGTGCTCCGGCATGAGCTGTGCCATCTGCGCAGGCATGACCACTGGTGGGCGCTGGTGCGGCTGGTCTGCTGCGCCGTGCACTGGTTCAATCCGCTGGTATGGCTGGCTGCCTCCCTCAGCCGCACCGACGGCGAGCTCGCCTGCGACGAGGGCGTCACCTCCGGCATGTCGCCCCAGGAGCGCAAAGCCTATGCCTCGTTGCTGGTGCTGGCCGCCTCCCGGCGCGATACGCCCGGCACGGGCGTGTTGGCCACGGGCATGACCATGGCCGGTTCCCGGCTCAAGATGCGCGTCGCCTCCATTGTCGGGGGCGCGCATGCGCGGCGCGGGCTGGCGGCGGGCGTCGTGCTGCTGGCCTCCATGGCGCTGGTGGGGGCATTTGCCACGGGCGAATACCTGCCGGTACCCGCCATTCCTGCCGCGTCGCAGGCGCCGCCGCCGCGGGCGCTTGAGGACGCAGATGCCGCCGTGGCCTATGCCAGTGCCCTGTGGCAAAGCGACGATCTCGGTCAGGACACCGGGGGCTTTGCCTTCACCGCCGCCCGCACGGAGGAAGGCGGCTGGCTGGTCAGCGGCAGCGACGGCGAAGCGGAGCTCGTCCTGTCCGTGGATGAGGCAGGGCATGTGATTTCCCTGCGCAACGGCGCCGTCATGCGCGGCTACGACCTGGCCATCGCCTGCGGCCTGCCCGACCGCCACGACCAGAGCTGGTATGCCCGCCTGTCGGCCTATCTGATGGACTTTGCCACACGGGTGGAGCCTGATGCAGCCCGGCGGATGGAGGACATGCGGTATCTGGGCGAAGGGATGAATCCGGATGGCCGGCGTTATGTAACCGCCTGCGGGACGGACCATGCGGGCCAGCGCGTGCGCATGTTCCAGGTGCAGGTAGAACCCGTGTTTCGCCTTGCCGGATATACCCCGGTTGACCATGAAAGGAGCGAGCGATGATGAAACGCACCTTTGGAATCATACTGACGGCCCTGCTGCTGATTCCCTGCGTCGCGCTGGGCACTTCTTTGCGGGACGATGCGCTCCGTTACGCCAAAAGCTGCCTCACCGAGGTGTACGGCTACACGGCCGAGGACGCGGACGCCTTCACCTTTGAAGTTCAGGAATCCGATGATGGCGTGACCGTGACCTATTTCAACCATCCGGGATGGGAGTATCGCGTCACCCGGAGCGCGGACGGGAACCTGTCCGCCTCCACCCCCTTCGTCACCGTTCCCCTCTATGACGCCTATCCCGGTGAAAGCAGCGTGCGCCAGGGCCTCTACGCCGCCCGTGAAAACGGCTGGTTCACCCGCTGGGACGACGAATCCGTCCGCAGCGGGATGGCCGCGTGGCTGAAGCAATGGGGCATCACCCCGACCCCGGCGCTCGCCGACGGCATGGCCAACGGAAGCCTCACGGCCGCCCAGGCGCTGAGCGAATACTTCCTCTCCTGCTACGGCCCCGAAAGCGACTGGCCCGCGGCGCTGAGCGAATGGTACCAACAGGAGCTGGACAGCTATGATTTTTCGCCCGAGCCGGTGTCCGAGGCCTTCTCCGGCGTGCGCACCTATGCCATAGGCGACACGCAGGTGACGGAGTTCTCCGGCGAGACGCCCCAGGAGCTATCCGCCTCCCTCGCCCATCCCCGCCTCAGCGGCTGGACGCTCCAAAGCGGCGCCTGCATAAAGCAGAAAAGCGGCGCGGCCTCGGGGCTGGCCATCTTCGGGCGCGGGGAGGAGCGGATGCTCTGCTCCCTGTGGCTGGAGGCCGGGACGGAGAGCTGGACCGTCCTGCCCGTGGGCGACGGCGCGCTGCTTTCGGGCCGCGAGGTAACTGTGCGCTATGGCGGGTCCCATGCGTTTGATTTGTGCTATCCCATCTCTGAGAAGGAAAGCGAGCGCTTTTCCGTCACGCCCGAGCTTCTTTACGCCAGTGGCGACATCGCCCTGCGCTATTGCCGCCTCAACAGCTACGTCTACGAAAACGACGCGACCGGCGCGTTTATGCAAATCGACGCCGAAACCGAAAGCGGCAGCTCCCTTTACCAGTGGTTCCGCATGAACAGCCGCGCCTATGAAGGCGGGAGCTATACCATGACAAGAACCCCGGTCCTTCTGCCCCTGTATCTGGACTTCTGGGACATCGATGCCTTTCCCCGCACCGAGGCCGCCTTCCATGAGGCGCAGGGCGACGCGCTGCCCGAGGGGTACGGCGTGATCGCCGGCGTGCGCCTGCGCCGGGAGACCTCCACCCACTCGGAAATACTGGGCGACTACTTCAGCGGCGTGCCCGTCATGGTTCTTGAGGAGCTGCCCGGCGATCCCGATCCGTGGTACCGCGTCCGCATCGGAAGCGTCGAGGGCTACATGAGCAGCCGCTACGTGGATTTCCCCGGCTCCCCCTGCACGATGTACCCCCTGCAAAGCAACGTCACCCTGCCTCCCGTGGCCGCCTGCGCGCAGGATACGGCGCTGAAGGCGGGCACGGGCTGGTTTGACCGCACCGTGCAGGAGCTTCCCTCCGGGACCCGCCTGCGCGTGCTGGCTGAGCAGGGCGACTGGCTGCACGTCGCCGTCGCCGACGGACCCATGAGCTGGCTCGCCCTCACCGACGGCCTTGCGGACGGCTATGTCAGGGCCGCCGATGTGCTTATCGCCGCCACGGAGGCACAGCTCGACTGGCTGGAATAAGCCCGTGGGGGCCTGCTGGAAATGCCGCGCCGGACCCGGAAAACCAGGTCCGGCGTTTTTTTCCGTTTTTGCAAACATTTTGGCCGCCCGCGCGTCTATCAGGTGAAGGCCTTCAAAACACGGACAGGGGGATGGAGGATGGACAGAAGCGGCTTCGAGGCGCGGGTACGGGCGCTGTGGCCGGGCATGGTGCGCCTCGCGCGCTGCGTGGTGTCGGACCAGGCCGACGCCGAGGACGCCGCCGCGCAGGCGGTGCTCAACTGCTACCGCCGCCTTTCGTCGCTTCGGCGCGAGGAGGCGTTTGACGCCTGGCTCATGCGGGCCTGCGTCAACGAGGCGCGCAGCATCCTGCGCCGCCGCGCCCGCGTGGAGCTGCGCGGCGACTGGCCCGACCAGATCGCCGGGGAGCGGGAGGGGCCGGAGCTTACGCCTTTTCTGATGCGCCTGCCCCCAAAGGAGCGGCTGGCGCTGGAACTGATGTACTTTGAAAACTATCCGCTGGAGCAGATCGCCGCCGTGCTGGGCGTCCCGCGCGGAACCGCCGCCTCGCGCCTGAGCCGCGGACGGCGCAGGCTCAGGGCGATCATTGAAAAGGAAGGGCTGTTATGATGGACGACAGGACATTTGACCGGGCCATGCGCGAAATGGCCGCACGAGAGGCGCCGCCCGAGGCGGGCGGACGGCTTTCGCAGGTGCTTTCCTCGCTGCCGGATGCGCCCGCGCCGCGCCGCAGCATGGGCAGAAGGCTCATCCCCGCGCTGGCCGCGGCGCTGCTCGTCTGCGCTACGGCGGTAGCGGCGCAGATGGGGCTTTTCACCTTTTGGGACGTAAACCCCTATACCCTGTTTCACAACCGCGAGCGCGTCGCGCCCGAGATCGACGCGCGGCCCCTGCGGCTGACGGACGCCTCCGGCCTTCGCCTCGTGGAGCTCTCCGCGCTGGACGCCGCATGGATCGAGGGGCGGCTCACGCTGACGGTACGCCTGAGGGCGCGAAACGGCCAGCCGCTGGCCGCCGGGCTTCTGGACGCGGACGGCCTGCGCATGGAGGCGGGCCGGGAAGGCGCGTCCGGGCCCGTTCTGCTCATGGACGGCTTCGCCTGCTACACCCATCCCGAAGGCATGGACGGCTGGCCGGACGGCGGCGCGCGCATCGCCTGCGAGCCGGACGGGGACGGGCTGCTTTTGCTGATGCAGCTTTCCCCAGACTTTATCACCCGCTCCGACCTGCCGGCGCTGACGGAGGAAGGGGCCATCGCGCTGCGGCTGGAGATGACGGTCTGGGACGCGACGCGAAAGAGCGCCGGTCTGGAAAGCGCGCTCCTGGCCGCGCCCGCCCCCACGGATGACGAAAAGGAGGAGATGGACCCATGAAACGCATCATTGCCGCATTGCTGGCGGCCTGCCTGCTGCCCTGCGCGGCCCTGGCCTCGGAAGCGCGGGACGCTTCGGGCGTGACCGAAACGGACGGCCGGCTGCGGGGCGACATCGTGGGCACAGGCGCGGAAGGCGGCCAACTGGCGCTGCGCGTGGACTGTCCCCTGCCGGCGGATTTTGCGCCGGAGCAGCGCGCCGTGCTGACCACGGAATGGATCGAGCCGGACGAAGCGGCCATCGGAGAGGCCATGCGCGCCACCGGCGCCGACTGGCGCGACGCGGATCTGGAGCGCCTGGCCCCGGCCTTTGTCTCCGGGGAGGCCGAGCCCCTGCCCGCCGGCGCGGACGCGGAGGGCGCCGCCAAACGGGCCTGCGCCGCCGCGCAGCGCTTCCTGCGCTCCTGCGGCCTGGGGGAAGGCTCGGTGCTTCACATCCTCCGCCCCGAGGACGAGGCGCGGCTGGACGCCTTCAACGTGATCCCCGACGCCCGCGAGGCATACATCCGCCGGGTGCTTGCCGAATGGTTCACCCCGCGCCTGGACTATACCTGGGTACAGCTCGCCTTCACCCTGCGCGGCCTGACGGTCTCCCCCTGCGTCTGGCGGGGCGCGGACGGCGTGAGCCGCAGCAGCGTGGCCAATCTCTACATTGGCGATGCGGGCGAGATGCGCACCTTCATCCTGGCCTACGCCCCGCGCGAGACAAGCGCACAGGGCTATGCCGAAGCGCTCAAGGAGCCGCTGGAGGCGCTTGTGGAGCTGTCGGAGGGCTTTGACTGCGTGCTTGCTTCCCTCCGGGAGGACGAGCGCGGACGCGAGCTCCCCGCCCAGTGGCCCGTGGCGCTGGACATCCGCCCCGCCTATCACAGCGACGACGGCGTCACCTTCTATCCCGCGTGGCTCGTGACCCTCGCCTGGCAGGACGCCGACGGCCTGACCGGCCGGTCGTGGCTTGCCGCCGTCGACGCGCGCAAGCCCTGAAAACAGCCGCGCCCTCCCCGGCCTCACAGGGCTTTTGGGGAGGGCGCGGCGGCGTTATGTACGCTTTCGCAGAAACAGCCGAAAGAAGCCGCTTAAAAACCTCGGCGCACGCACGCAGATCATCCTGACCGACATCCTCTCACCTCCAAGCCCTGCTAAGCCGCAAAAGCAACGCCCCCGCAACGATCAGCCCAAGCCCCAGCAGCGCCAGCCATGCCCAGCACGGGATGCACAGAAACAGCAGCAATACGCCCAGTGCCAGCAGCGCGTAACCGGCGATCATCAGCGGCGTATTCTTCCCGGAGGGATAGCATTTTTCCACAGGCATGCGGCGTCACCTCGCTCATTCCCAATGTATGCGCCCGTCCCAAAAAAATGCGGGCCTTTTTTTTGCGTGCGTTGGAAAAAAGCGTCTGTTTTCGCCGTCTATTGTTTCAGAGAGGGGGGCGAGGCGCATGGATGCGGCGCAGAGGGAAAAGCGGCTGGAAAAGTGGATCGCCAGCCATGGCGACGCGGTGCTTCGGATCTGCTACCTCACGCTGCTGGACGTGCGCGAGGCCGAGGACGCGGCGCAGGAAACCTTCCTGCGGGCCTGGCGCTTCATGGAGCGCTGCGAGGGCCGGGGCGACAAGACGTGGCTTGTGCGCATCGCGCTCAACGTCTGCCGGGACATGCGCCGCAGCCGGTGGGCGCGCCATGTGGACCTGACGCGCGCGCTGGACGACCTGCCGCCCGCCGCCATGAGCGTGCCGCCGCAGGAGAGGCTTCTGTTTCTGGACATCCTTCGGCTGCCGGAGAAGTACCGGCAGGTGCTCACCCTCTACTACTATCAGGACATGACCCTCGAGGAGACCGCCGCGGCGCTGGGTTTGAGCCGCTCCACGGCGCATCACCGGCTCAGGCGGGCCGAGGCGGCGCTCCGCGACCAGTTGACGGGAGGTGACGGCGGTGAAGAATGAGGCGATCCGGGACGCCATCGCGCACCACGTGGACGGCCTCCGGCTCCCGGAGGGGACCGCGCGCGCCGTCCTGCAAAAAGCAAGGGAGGAAAAACCTGTGAAACGAAGGGTTCCTTTTGTGTTGGCGGCGGTGATCGTCCTTGTGCTGGCGGCAGCCACGGCGCTGGCCGTGACGGCGCTTCGCGGCCTGGGCTTCGTCGGCCGCGAGATGGACGGCTCGGTGTACAACGGCGCCACGGACGGGCAGCGGCTGTACTATTCCGACGGTTCTTCGCTCCTTACCTGGCAGCCGGGGGAGGAAATGCCCCAGGTGCTGATCTCAAACGAATCGTGGCGCGAAGCCGGTCTGAGCACGCCGGGCACGCATATCGTGCATACGGGCGACACCTTGCTACTCATGGACACCGAAGCGCGGAAGCTCTGGCGCTGGACCGGGGAGGACCTTATGCCGGCGCTGGACTACGCGGGCACGCCCCTTGGCGCGCTGGCGCAAAGCGTGCGGTCGCTCCTCTGGCAGGAGGGGACGCTGTACCTCGTCTGCGGCGACACGGCCGGCGACACGGTGCGCCTTGTCCGCGCGGACATTGCGGACGGCAGCGCGCAGGACCTGGGCCTTGAGGGGTATACGCGCCTTGCGTCTTACCAAAACGGCCTGCTGCTGGGGATTCGGCGCGCGGACGGCGGCAACCAGGCCGTCATCCTCGACGCAACCACCGGCGAGGTACAGGAGGCGCTGGGCGCTCCCGCGGACCTGCGCGGCATCTGCTGGTCCGAGAAGCGCGGCGCGCTCTATGCCATGGTGGACGGCGCGCTCGCCCGCTGGGACGGCGCGGACTGGCAGGCCATCCGCGCCTGCGCTCTGCCCGCGGCGGTCAGCTTCCGGGGCGTGATCGGAGACTGGTATGTGGCGGCGGGCGTGGACGGCATCCGCCTGATCGCGCTGGACGGGAAAGAGGAAGCCCGGACCCTGCTGACCATTCGCGGCCTGCCCTCGCTGGAGCGGGATCTGGACCACAGCTTCCAGCAGGCGTACCCCGGCATGGTCATCTCCCGCCGTACCGAAACCGGGCACTTCTGCGCCCGCGACGCGGTCGAGGCCATCCGCGCGGGCGACACGACCGACCTGTTTTATCTGCGGCTGGACGGCGAGCTGCTCGGCCTGCTCCGGGACGGCTTCTTCCCCGCCGTCGCGTCGGATTCGCTGCTGGCCGAGGCCGAGGGCATGGCCCCGGTCTTCCGGGACGCGCTGGTGTGGGAAGGGCGGCTGCTGGCCTGTGCCGGAGCGCCCGTGGTGTGGGCCTGGCAGATCGCGGAGGGCGCGGACGCCCCGCCCGCCACCTTTGCCGAGCTGGCCGCCTCCCGCCGCATGCCGTGGACGCGGGAAGAATACGCGCGCTATCTGCTCATTCAGCTGTTGATGGAGGAAGGCGGCCTGCCAGCGGACGCGATCGCCCCGGCGCTGGAGGCGCTCAGGGCGGCAAATCTGCCGCTGGACGCGCCCGCCGGAGACGGCGGCGGTTTGGAGACGGCGTACGGCCTCGTCCTGCGCGGCCACGACCCCGCCGACCCGGAACCGGCGACGCGCCCCGTGCCGCGCCCGTCGGTAAGCGCCGATGCGCCGCAGCGCGTGCCCGCGGAGCTTCGGGTCTACGTGCTCAATCCCAACGGCCAGAACCGGGAGGCGGCTCTCGCCTTTCTGCAGCACGCCGCCGCCACCCGCTCGCATACGGATGCCGCGCTGCTCTCGCCCGAAAGCGCCGTCCCCGCATTGTACCCGGAGCTGGAACATCTGGCCGAAACGACGGGAACCAACGTGGACCATCCCGTCAACTACGAAGTCTCGCAGGAAGGCATCGACCGCTACCGCACGCAGGTGCTCCCCTGGCTGGATCTGCAGCTCCATCCGCTATTGTGCGAAAGCCAGGCGCATGACGGCGCGTTCCAGGCCCTTCTGGACGCGGTCATGGCCTACCTCGCCGGGGAAATCCCGCTGGAACGCTGCCTTTCGGCGCTCGGCGCGGCATAAAGAAACGGGGCGCGGGCCATTCGGACCGCGCCCCCGCTGATTCCTTTTTACACAAACGGATTGTAAAACCGGTTCCCGTCCCAGAAGGTCACGATCAGGCTCATGGCCAGCAGCCCCACGCCCAGCCCCAGCGCGATCCAGTCGCCCCTCCGGAAGGGGCGCTCGACGTACCAGGTGCGCTTTTTCTTCTTGCCGAAGCCGCGCAGCTCCATGGCGTTGGAGATCACATCCACCCGGGCCAGGCTGCTCATGATGAGGGGCAGGAGGATGCTCACGCTGTTTTTGAGGCGGCTGATGAGCTTTTCCTTTTTGCCCAGCTCCACGCCGCGCGCCTGCTGGGCCTGGCTGATGTTGTGGTAGTCGCGCTGGATGTCGGGGATGTAGCGCAGCGCGATGCTCACCGCGTAGCCGATGCGGTAGGGCACGCCGATTTTGTTGAGGCTGGCGGCGAACTCGCTGGGATTGGTGGCGGAGATGAAGAGAATCGCCACCGGCAGGGCCACGAAGTACTTGAGCGAGATGTTGAGCATGTAGAACAGCTGCTCGCTGGTCACGTCGTAGCGGCCCGCGATGTGCAAAAGCACATGGCGCGTGCCGTAGATCTTGGTGCCCTGATCGGGATCAAACAGGTAGATAAAGAAGTTGTTGAGCAGCAAAAACACCAGCATGAACACCAGCATGAAGCGCACCTCGCGCAGGCGGATGCGGCTTAAGCGAAAGGCCGCGAAGCTGAAGGCCATGAGCACAATCAGCACGCGCGTGTCGTAGGTGACCATGCTGGCAAAGGTGAACAGGAGGAAAAACGCGAGCTTGGTCGCGCCCGTGAGGGCGTGCACCGGGCTTTTGCGGGGCAGGTAGTTAAGCACCGTGATGGCCGCCATGGCTGCGCACCTCCCTGTCGTAAGCGATGAAGCGGTCCACGAACTTTTCCGGCGGCGCGATGCCCGCGCGGCCCGCCAGCGTAAAGAGGCTGGTTTCCTTGAGCGCGGCCCGCTCCACCAGCTCGGGATCGCACAGCACCGAGGCGGCGGAGCGGTCCGCGATGAGCCGCCCGTCGCTGAACACCAGCGCGCGCGGCGTGTATTCCAGCATCAGGTGCATATCGTGGGTAATCATGGCGACCGTGACGCCCTGGGCGTTGAGGCCGCGCAAAAACTCCATGATCTCCGTGTAGTGCCTGAAATCCTGCCCGGCGGTGGGCTCATCCAGAATGATGAGCTCCGGGCCCATCACCAGCACGCTTGCGATGGTCACGCGCTTTTTCTGCCCGAAGGAAAGTGCCGAGATCGGCCAGTTGCGAAACGGATACAGCCCGCACACGCGCAGGGTGTCCTCCACACGCCTGCGCGTTTCCTCCGGGCTCAGGCCCAGCCGCGCAAGGCCCAGCGCCACCTCGTCGAAGATCATGGTCTTGGAGATCATCTGGTTGGGATTTTGCATCACGTAGCCGATGTGCGCGGCGCGCTCGCGGATGCTGTCGGCCCCGATGTCTCGCCCGTCCATGAGAAGCGTTCCCTCATCCGGGGTTTCAAACCCGCAGATCAGCTTGGACAGCGTGGATTTTCCCGCGCCGTTTCGGCCTACGATGGCCAGCATCTCGCCCCGGGCGACGGAGAAGCTCACATCCGTTAGCACCCGCCTGTCGCGGGTGTAGCCAAAGCCCAGGCCCCGCACCTCCAGAAGCGGCGGGCGCTCCGGGGGCGGCGGCTCTGGCGCGCCCGCCTGATACCATGCGCGCACGCGCCCCGCGTCCTCATCGTCAAGGACGAGGCTGTCCACATGCTCCGGCCTTTTCTCCGGGGTGATCTCCACCCCCGCGTAGCGAAGCGCCGTGAGGTAGAGCGGCTCGCGGATGCCGTTTTGCGCAAGCAGCTCGCCCGAGAGCAGCTCCGAGGGACGCATGTCGGCCACGATCTCCCCCTCGCTCATGAGCACGATGCGGTCCACGCTCCGCCACAGCACATCCTCCAGCCGGTGCTCGATGATGACCACCGTGGTGCCGCTGCTTTGCTGGATCTCGTCGATGAGCTCAATGGCCTGCTTGCCGGTGGCCGGGTCGAGGTTGGCCAGCGGCTCGTCGAAAAGAAGCACCTTCACCTCGTCCACCATCACGCCCGCCAGGCTCACGCGCTGCTTCTGTCCGCCGCTGAGCTCGTGCGGGGCGTGGCCCAGGTGGTTTTCCAC
Organism: uncultured Eubacteriales bacterium; assembly: GCA_944333375.1. The sequence goes on along the minus strand of CALVKX010000019.1, from coordinate 1,707 downwards.
GCCCACCAGCGCGGCCACGCGGTCCACCGCCTGGCGCATGCCCGCCTGCGGCGCGCAGTCGTTCTCCAGCGCGAAGGCGATGTCCTCGCCCACGGTCAGGCCGATGAACTGCCCGTCCGGGTCCTGAAGCACGGTGCCCACGTGCCGGGACAGCTCAAACACGCCCGCCTTGGGCGCATCCACGCCGTCCACGGTGAGGCTGCCGGTGACCGTGCCGGGATAGCTGGCGGGAATCAGGCCGTTGAGGCAACTGCCCAGCGTGCTCTTGCCGCTGCCCGACGGGCCGGCGATGAGCACCCGCTCGCCCGGGTAGATGTCCAGGTTGATATGGCGCAGGGTGGGCCGCTTCTGCGCCCGGTACTGAAAGGAAAAGTCCCTGAAGGAGATGATGGGGGCCTGCAACGTCGTCACCTCAAATACTGAAAATGGACCGCGCGGCGCGCGGTCCATCCGGGAGATGGGATTACTCCTGATCCAGCGAGCCCTTCTTGGCGATGGTCCTGGTATAGGCCACGACCAGCAGCGCGCCCACGATCACGGCGGTGAGGGAGTTGACCACGGCCGCCATGGCGCCCTGGGCAAAGACCTTGCTGGCGGGCTCGGCGTAGATGAGGATGTCCAGCACCGGCGCGATGCCCAGCCAGGCCACGACGTTGGCCACGACGTTGGCGATGGCGAAGGTGATGACCTCCTTCTTGCCGAAGGAGCCTTCCTCAAGGGCGAGCTTCTTGGCGAACAGGCCCACGACCACGCCCACGAAGGCGCTGGCGATGACCCAGCTCCACCAGGGGCTGCCGCCCCAGCTCAGGTCGATGAGGGTATGGCCGATGAAGCCGATCAGGCCGCCGGCGACGGGGCCGTACATGGCGGCCAGCAGGCCCAGCACGGCGTACTGCAAGCTGATGTTGGTGTTGGGCACGCCGCTGGGGATGGCCACGAAGCGGCCCAGCACGAAGAACAGCGCGGCGCCGATGCCGATGGCGACCACGGTCTTGATGGAGGTGTTTTTCATGATGATTCCTCTCCTCTTCCTCTTTGGTTTATGACAAGCGGGGACCTCCCCGCGGGGGAAGCTCATTCATAGACGATGCGCGGGGCCTTGCGAAGCGAGATGCGCCAGGTGATGCCGGTGCCGATGTTGTACGCCTTGGAGAAGCTGCCCTGGTTGATGGCCACGGCCACGCAGTCCAGACTGTTGACGTAGAGGAGCGGCTCGCCCACGTTCACGTCGGCAAAGGAACGGGCATAGGCCATGATGTTTTTGTAGAGTGTGCGCGTGTCGTTGGTGATGGTGACCTCAACGCGGCTGCCATGCCGGATGCCCAGGCGCAGGAACAGCTCGCGCGGGATGTTGGTCCACAGCGAGCCGAAGCGCACGTCCAGCACGTCGATGGTGCCGCTGACGCAGTCGCCCTCCATGGCGGCCTCCACAACGGGCAGCTCAATGACGCTGTCAGCAGGGACCTCCGGTCCCACCTGCTCGAAGGTGATGGCGCCGCTGGCCAGGCGCGCCCCGGTATAGGCGTAGATGTCGCGGCCGTGGAAGGTATAGCTCTCCCCCGAGCCGGGCAGGCGGTTGACCGATTCGTCGATCACGCGGGCCTCGGCGATGCCGCAGAGGCGCTTGACGTGGGTGAGCGTGCCGTTGTCGGGGGTGATGACGTACTGCCCCGCGGCCGTGCGCACCGCGATGGAGCGCCTTGTGGA